>JBDNFT010000157.1:0-11117 GCA_041689695.1 Planctomycetaceae bacterium
CAGCCGGGAATGATGCAGCCGGGAATGATGCAGCCGGGAATGATGCAGCCGGGAATGATGCAGCCGGGAATGATGCCATATCCGATGCAGATGCCTGGGCAACCAATGATGCAGCCCGGGATGATGCCGGGACAGATTCCGATGCCTCAACAGCAAATGCCCCAACAGCAAATGCCCCAACAGCAAGCTCCTCCAACAAAGACTGGAGTTCCTCCCGCTGCGGCTCCGATGCCGGGGAATTCGGTCCCTCAGGCACCGGCCGCACCGAAGGCTGCACCCACACCAGCGGATACTCGGCCTCCTGCAGCTTCGACGCAGCCGCCGGAGCAAGATCCGGATCTCGATTTTATGACAGAACTCCCTGATATTCTTTGATCAAGCTTCTCTGGGCGTAGATTTGCCAGCCATGGCCGAGTGCTGGAAAAATAGTGACATTTACTGCATTTTGTTTTTTATTCACATTCTGCCTATGCCTCCTGTAATTCCCATGCTTATTAATCTGCGTTTTTCGCTGAATCGGCTTATCGACAAGAATTGCACAGGTTTCGCAGTCGGAGTCTTTGGTGGGATTTTCACAAACCCGCAAATCCCGTAGAGTTCGGAAGGTTTGATTGAGCAGATTATGTGTTGTGTTTCTTGTGGATTGTTGCGGATTCGACCTTGAGTGATTCGCAGCGTTGATCGTCTTTGTTTGCTGTTTGGGTAAGTTATGGCTGCCTTGCATCAGTTGTCGTTTGAAAAACCGCTGTACGAATTGGAAGATCGGCTTCTAAAACTGGAATCGCAGCAGGACCCGACTCCCGCTGAAAAAGAAATTATGCGGCGGATGCGGGTTGAGCTGACTCAAATGACCCGCGAACGCTACGCGAATCTTGATCCGTGGCAGACCGTTCAGGTTTCTCGACATCCGGATCGTCCGCAAACTCCCGACTATCTGGAACTTGTGTTTGATGAATTCGTCGAGTTGCACGGTGATAAGGCATTTGGTGACGATCGGGCTTTGGTGACTGGATTCGCGCGACTTGCCGGCCGCAAAGTCATGTTTGTCGGCCATCAAAAAGGACGCAACCTGAAAGAGCGTAACGAATGTTGCTACGGATGTGCCCATCCGGAAGGTTATCGCAAAGCCATGCAAAAGATGGAAATGGCCAGCCGCTTCGGCCTGCCGATCATTTGCCTGATTGATACGCCCGGCGCGTATCCTGGGATTGGGGCCGAAGAGCGCGGTCAGGCGTATAATATTGCTGTCAATCTGCGGGACATGTCCACGCTGGAAGTTCCGATCATTTGCGTGGTGATTGGCGAAGGTGGTTCCGGTGGTGCTTTGGGGATCGGTATGGGCGATCATGTGGCGGTGCTTGAGTTTGCATATTACTCAGTCATCAGTCCGGAAGGCTGTGCCGGAATTCTTTGGAAGAGCTCCAAGCATGCCGACAAAGCGGCCAAGGCGCTGCGGTTCACCAGCAAAGATTTGACTCAGCTTGGCGTCGTGGATGAGGTCATTCCGGAACCGCTCGGCGGCGCGCATCGCGATCATTTCAAGATGGCGACAACGCTGAAGGCCCGATTGGTTGAGTCGCTGCAGAATCTGGACAACCTTTCGATCCCCGATTTGCTCGAACGCCGCTATCAGCGGTATCGTCGCATCGGTGTGTTTCACGAAGACGGATCTGCCGCGTCCGTGTAGTCCGACCTGTCTCAGGTCGGATTCCTTGGGCGGTGATGCGCTGATTGGTTCCTTGCGATATTTTGAGGGTCGGCAGGAAGGCGATTGCCTTCGTAAGTATGTCCGGAATTTAATCACGTTCTCATCGAAAGTGCTGTGGGGTGCAGACCTGAGGATAGGTCTGCTTACGATGTTGCATCCGTCGGACAGGGGAGAGCCAAGCGTTGTTCGTCGTTCTCCATGTTCGTCGTTCTCCATGTTCATCGGCGGCATAATCGCGATGTCTCAACGTCTGGCATTCAGCGAATTGAACCCCATTCAAACCACCCCCCAAAACACCATGCCCAACGTCCGATAATGTCCGTTATGTTAGGTTAATGGCAGAAAAGGCTTGTTTTTTCAGGGGGTAAAATTACACCCCCCGCTGCATGGTTCAAATTCATGCGATGTGGGACGAGCGTTCAAAATCGTCAGAGTGATAATGCTTCAGGTCGCTCCTGCGGTACGCGAAACCAACGGATGGGTTTCACCGATTTGCCTGGCTCAATCGGTTTCGCAAGTCCACACCCAAACGATCCAGCGAGATGCCAGCTCGGTTCAGTTGTCGCAGAATTCGATCATCGATTCGAGTGTTCACGTCCGTATTTGGATCTGGGTCGTTGTTAAGACCCATGGCGTCTGCATGCCAGTCTTCCAGAACCCGCCGCTGGACGTCGCCCGGCAATCCTGCGAGGTACTGTTTGGATTTTGCAATGATGTCATTTCTCTGGCTGTAGATTCCAGCGATTTCACTCAGCAGTGAAGTTTCATTTTGGCCGAGCTGCGTGGGTGTCGTCGGAATCGGAGTACCCTGCCCGCCCAGGCTCGATGGACCCCTGAAAAAGTCGGTCAGAATCGCCCCGGCATTCTGCGGGACATTGGAACTGAGCTGGTTCAGCAGCCGCTGTTTTTCTTCGGCGGTTGAGTTTTGAAGTGTATCGACCATTCCTTGGCTCAATTGGTTGCGAAGATTCGTCGGCACCTGACTCAGCAAATCCTGAAGCGACGGGCCTGATCCAGTTGACGAAGTTCCACCGGATCCTGATGTCGAAGATCCGCTTCCGCTGGCTGCCGCTCCTCCGCCTAAGTTTTTGGGAATAAAGTTGTAGAGGTCGAAACCACCGGAATTCGCCAAAGAACCACCAGCGCCGGAGTCTGTTCCAAACGTCCCGGCTTCAATCGGAGTTGCACCATTCAGGTCATCTGGACTCGTTTGCAGCGACTTGTTGAAGTTGTCGATGACATTTTGAACGGTAGGAATGGCGTTTTCGGGCAGCAGCGGAATCAGATATTTGGAGTTATGCAGTATTAACGCCGCGCCGTAGCCGGAGTATGTCTGGCTGACGATTTGTCGCATCGAAGGAGACATTGTGATTGCGAAAAACATCACCGTCATGCAGATTACGACCCCCTTGACGAATCCAAGTATCCCGCCGAGGTGTTTGTCAAAATCGATGATCTTTGCCTTCGCCATCCAACTACTCAGCATTCCAGCGACGACAAATGAGACTCCGCAGAGCCCTACGTAAACAGCGAGCATTGCCAGCCATTGCTTCAACGGTGGATCGACGCCAATCATCGGTTCGATCGCCGGGGCCAGCGTGCCGGAGAATTTGAAGCACAGCAACAGCGCTATGACCCATGAGAGCTGAGACAGCAGCCCGCGCGACGCACCTCGAACGGCGCAATACAACAAGATGCCTAATACGACTAAATCAACGATGCTGTGCGAGGTCATTTGTCTGCCTTCCTTGACCCAGGTCCGGACCCGCAAATGGGTTTCAGAAGTATAGGAGGGCTACGGCAATGAGGGAAAGAGCGTTTTTCTGACAGGGGAAACCGGCAGTTTCTGCCGGTTAGGCCTGTCGGGGTGGAGACGGTCGATTTGATACCAACCCGAAGCGCCAGCGAGGCAATAAGTTACGCCTGCCCTTCCGCGTGAAGTGTTTGCCTCGATGGCGCTTTTTGAAGTTGCGATTTTACGGAGTAGTTTTCATGGCCAAGGGCCATCTTCATCGTAGCCAGGGGCACCGCCCCTGGAAACGCTCGTAAACGCAACATGGACAGACCATGAGTCTATTCGTCATGTAGCCCCGCCGAAGGATTCCGACCTGGGACAGGTCGGATTACTTGCGACTGTCCAGCAGCAACGTCACCGGGCCATCGTTGAGCAAACGAACATCCATGTGAGCCTGAAACGTGCCGGTTTCAACCGTCAGCCCCTGTCCGCGAAGTTCTGCGGCGACACTCTGATAGAGAGCGTTGGCTTTTTCAGGACGAGCAGCTTCGACGAAACTTGGACGACGGCCTTTTCGACAATCGCCGTACAGTGTGAACTGGCTCACAAGGAGAATCGAACCTCCGACGTCCGCTAGAGCCAGATTCATCTTCCCGTCTGCGTCTTCGAAGACTCTCAAGCCGGCAATCTTTCCTGCGGTCCAGATGACGTCTTCCTGAGTGTCATCTTCTGCAACGCCAAGCAGTACCATGAAACCACGTTGAATCTGTCCGACGATAATACTGTCCACGGTGACGGACGCTTCGGTGACTCGTTGAATGACAGCTCGCACGGATGGACTTTCGGAACTACGGATCTTTGGAATGGAAGATAAAGGGCAGGGTTACTGGCGACTGTGTTTCGAGTGATTTCGAAGACGCCAGGTTTTAGCTGGAGGTACACGGAGGACTGACGCCCAACCGCTCACCAAATCGCGCGGGTTCCAGTCCGTCCATCGAAATCGCTGGTACTTGATCCAGCATCAGATCGGCCAGAATTGTTCCCGTGGCGGGCGACATCTGAAGTCCTGAACGAAAATGTCCGGCACCGACAAACACATTTGAAAACCCTGGCACTCGCCCCAGCAATGGTAATTCATCTGGCGATCCTGGCCGCAAACCAGCCCATGTGTGAACAACTTCCGCGTGAGCGAGAGAGGGAACCAGCGACTTTGCAAACTCCAGCAGTCCGGAAACACCTTCCGTCGTTGTGTGCTTGGCAAAGCCAGCGTCCTCTTCTGTCGAACCGATAAGGATCAATCCATCACGTCGTGGCACAAGGTAACGCCTGCCTAATTCAATCACACATCGAAACGGCGGTGCGGGCAATTGCAGTTGAACAATCTGGCCTCGGACTGGCTTCACTGGCATCGTAAATCCCAGCGGTTGCAGCAGTGACGATGACCATGCTCCAGCCGTGAAACAGATGCGATCAAATTGCAGAGTTCGATCGCCGACTCGTACCTCAGCAATTTGATCATCCTTCCGGCGAATATCCAAAACCTGAGCGTGCTCAAGTATCTCAACACCGCGTTGCAGGCAAGCCGCCTTCAGTGCCTTCAGATAACGCGGGTTTCGAACTTGCCCGAAGTCCGGTAAGTAGATCGCACTGTCGAACTGTCCATCGAGTTCGGCGACATGTCGTTGCGCTTCGAGTGCAGTCAAGCGTTCGACGCGAATGCCTTCGGTCAGCCATCGCGAGGCTTGCGACTCAAGTTCATGGTTCTTTTCGATTGAACCGACTTCAATGGCTCCACAGATGTGATAACCAATATCGATTCCCGTTCGCGTGATCAGATCTGCGGCGAAGTCCGGCCAGAGTGAATGGCTGTAAGATCGAAGTCTCGCTTCAGGCGTCACGGCATTCGCAAGATTGCCAGGCGGCAACATACCAGCGCCGGCCCATGAGGCTTCTCGACCGACTTGTTGTCGGTCGAGAAGCGTGACCGATACACCACGTTCTGCAAGTTTCAACGCCGTTGTCAGGCCAACGACGCCGGCACCAACGATAAGGATCTGTGGATGAAACTGAGTCATTGGAGTCAAGCCGGATACGCAAGAACTAAAAGTATCAAAATTTGGTAGCGTTTGTCGAGCGGCAGGATCGAGCGTACCAGATTCTGTCTCCGTAATGAAGGAATTCGACCTGAGGACAGGTCGAACTACGTAGGCAGACCTGTCCTCAGGTCTGCATCGTTTAAGCATGGCGCACGGAAACCGGGTGCGTGGCTTGTGGACTTGGCGGAGGTTATTGATTTCTTGCTGGCATCGGGAAAGTGGTTGGAACTAACGCTGCTGGATCTGTCGCCACGCTAAAGGTATTCGACCTGAGGACAGGTCGAACTACTTACTTCCGACGCAATACAAAGTTTCCTTTCGTCCGATTCCGTCGCCCGTGGCTGCTCGAATGAACAACTGACCATCGGCAGCGACGATTGAAGCAAACGCTGAAGTGCCAAGCTGATTCTCAGCAATCTGTTCATACTTCTGAGGATTTGCTTTATAGACCCACGTCGTCCCGGCTTCATTCGTTGCGAAAATCGTGTCGCCCACAATCAACGGCGACGCTGATACCGGACCACTCATGCGTTGTTTCCACATTTCTTTGCCGGTCTTTGCGTTCCAGCAATAGGCGACGCCACTATCGGTCAACGCGTACAGGTAACCCTTATAAACAACCATGGACTGTTCATAACACTTCACATTGTTCTTCCAAGCGACACCTGAGCCATCTGCTTTCACGGCAACCGTTTCGGGATCCGGATAGCCGCCGCTCGCGAAAATAAGATCGCCCTCCCATATGCATGTGCCACACGTCGCCATCGTCAGGCACTTCGTCTCCCACAGTGACTTGCCAGTTTCAGGATCATACGACGCGATTCGATACGTACCGCTCAGCAACAACTGCTCGCGCCCCGCAATATTGGCGACAATCGGCGACGACCAATTGAGCATTTTTTCACGTTCCTGCTGCCACGCCACACTGCCATCGGTGAGCTTCAAAGCTTTGACCCAGGCGACCGTGTCGCAGTCGCCGGACACGATGAGCTTGTCCTTGTAGATTGTTGGAGAAGCCGCGTACCCGTATTCGTATTGATTTGGACGAAACCCGCCGACGTCCTTACGCCACATGATCTTGCCATTGAGATCCAGGCAAACGGCTTCCACTTTTTCATGATGGGAAAAAACGGCGAAAACCAGTCTTCCGTCTGTTGCGGCGGTTGCCGACGCATGGGTGTTCTTCGGGTGAGCCGGAGGAAATCCTCCCTGGCTGATGGGCATGATCCAAAGCTGCTTGCCAGATTTTCGATCAAACGCAATGACACTTTGAGTCTGTTTCTGATCGTCAGCGGTACACAGTACGATCGTGTTGCCTGTGATCACCGGCGACGCATGACCGCGACCGGGGACATCAACTTTCCAGAGGATGTTCTTTGATTCGCTCCATTCTGTCGAAGTCCCCTGCCCTGCTGCGACGACGTTGTTATGATTTGGCCCACGCCATTGAGTCCAGTCGTCGGCTTGTGTCATCGCTGACGACAGGACAAGACATGCAAGGCTGATCAGGGAACGCTGAGACATGAATGAACTCCAGAATGAATATATGTGAACGGCAAAGTGTCGCCGTCATGCGCATAACGTCAAGTGATGCGTCAACAATCTCTGCGATGCGAGCGCTGAATTAAATTTTCCTGCATCACGGAATGAAATCACTTCAAAATGGTTGTGTTCAGTTGGTGGTTGAGCGAAAACTTCCGAATGCAGGATCGACACTCAGAAACAGTTCCGAAAAGTACGTCAGGCTTTCTAGCCTGACACGAACAAGAACAAGTCAGCCTGGAAAGGCTGACGTACTTTATTTCGGGACTGTTCTTTAAACGCCAACGCAGAAAGCGGCTTCCAAAAGTGACTGACGCAAGTCAAACATCACTGACTCCCCAGCAAGTCGAGAAGGAGCAGGAAATCACTCCGAGCCCCCCTGCCCTGCTCTGCAGCGTTGACGAATTTCTGCAACGTCTGCGACAAAGCCACTTACTGCCCGACGACGAAATCCAAGCCGCCGCAAGTTCCAGCACTTCGACATCATCCAGGGCACTCGGTGACTATTTCATAACGGCGCGAAAGCTCACGCCATTTCAGGTGAACACGCTGCTGCACAACGCGAACGATCCTCTCACGCTGGGTGAATACGTCGTGCAGGATTTTGTCGGACGCGGTGGCATGGGCACCGTGTATCGTGCCATTCATCGGCGAATGAAACGCACGGTCGCCATCAAGGTGCTTCGCCGAGATATCTCGCATGCTGATCTGTTGGCCAAACGATTTTTGCGAGAAGTCGAAGTCGCGGGGAAACTGTGTCATCCGAATATTATGACCGCCTACGATGCAGGCGAACAAAACGGTATCAGCTACCTGGTTTCTGAATTCGTCGAAGGCCAGAATCTCAGCGAGCTCGTGAAAGAATACGGGCCGCTGTCATTACCACTGGCAGTAGACGTCGTGCAGCAGGCCGCGCGGGCACTTGAGTATGCTCATGGCGCGGGCGTGATTCATCGCGATATCAAGCCGTCGAATTTGCTCATTGACGATGCTGGCAACGTCAAGTTGCTCGATGTAGGGCTCGCCCGAATCAACTCGGCCGATGCATCCGAGATTGATCATGCGGCTGAACTGACTACAACCGGCATGATCATGGGGACCGTCGATTATATGTCTCCGGAGCAGGCCCTGAACACACGTCTCGCCGATGAGCGATCTGACGTTTATAGTCTCGGCTGCACGCTGTTTTTCTTAATGACCGGCCGCGCGCCTTATGCTCGAGGCACAGGCATGGAACGGCTGCTGGCTCATCGCGAACAACCGATTCCTTCGCTGTGTAGTCTTTCGGCGGAGATACCAGAAGCGGCTGATCGGCTATTGGGATCAATTCTGGCCAAGCAACCGATAAATCGCCTGACGTCGATGAAAGAACTTGTGGCGCAGCTTGAACGCATGAAGCTAGCCGGACTGCCGGACGTGACTTTGCCGCTGAGTGCCATTGATGACAATGCCAAAGGCGAACGTGTCAGCAGCGCCTGTGACGAAAGCGTCAATGAATTGTCGCAACCGTCCGCGACCGTTGTTGCTCCTGCTTCCGCACCGGTTGAATTTCAGGCGGCAGAATCAATGTTGGCCCATCGCGAACCGTCGGCTGATGTAGCGACCGAGTTAATGCCGGTTGCTGCCTTGGCAGTTACTGAAAGACCAGCTTCTCGTTCAATGCCGCCAGCTTCAAAGTCACCACTGGCCTTTCTGCCGTGGGTACTTCTGGCAGGCATCGCAGCTGTGGTCATCGGCGTATTCATCATGCAGCCGAACACTATGTCGGTGAACACTATGCCAGCGAACAATAGCGACTCGCCAAAATCTGCGACCGGAGGTTCCGCGTTGCCGATCACGACACTGACAGAACTTTCCGAAGCCGAAGTTCAAGCCTACCGAACTGACTGGGCCACCAGTCTGAAGCTTGACGAAAACATCAACGTCGGCGGCATTGATTTCACGCTCATTCCGGCGGGCGAATTTCTTTACGGCGACAGTGCCTTTGCAACTCGCATCGATACCGGATTCTATTTGTCTCAAACGGAAGTCACGGTTGGACAATTTGCGGCGTTCGTTGAATCGCAGCAGTTTAAAACTGTCGCAGAAACCAATAGCGTTGGCGGTTGGGGGCAAGATCCAGAGTCACAGGATGCCAAACGCTGGATTCAATCGCCGTCATTTCACTGGAACAATCTGGGCGCTCAGTTCATCACGAAAAAACACCCCGCGACAAGCCTGGCTTATTCTGACATGATCGCTTTTTGTGACTGGATGTCGCGTGAAACTCAACGCACGATTCGTCTACCCAGCGAACAGGAATGGGAATACGCCTGCCGCTGCGGCCGCCGAGGCCGTTGGTCGTTCGGCGATGATGCTCAGCAGTTGTCTGAATATGCGTGGTTCGAAACCAATGCCGACAAGGATGTTCATCCGACTCGCATGCTGAAACCGAATGCCTGGGGACTTTACGACATGCACGGCAATGAATTCGAACGTTGCGTTGTTCTTGATGCCGAATCCTCCGGCTACGACGGAGCTGGTCCAATTCGCGGTGGTAACATTTTCAGTGCGGTTGAGGAAACTGCCAGTTCATCACGAATGATGAGTCCCCTCAATACACCGACTCGAGGAGCGTTTCGGGTGCTGTTGGGTCTGCCATCCTCGGATGTGCTTCAGGGCAGCAAGTAGTTGCGATTGGAAACGTTATCGACGAACCGGAATGTCTTGCAGCTCGTCGGCGCGCTATCCACCCCGGCGGGCAGGCTGTCGATTTAGTCCAAAATCTCGTTTGTACACCGCTTGTTCACTATTTCAAAAGTGGCGTTTTAAGCGTTCAGATCGCATAGATATGCGATCAAAAGTGATTTGCAGCGATATAGGCGACTTCGATTATCTTAAATCGGCATTTTGCGAGCGGTGCGACTTCAGTCGCCCTATTATCCGACAACGCCACGCCGCGACTTCATGAACTCCACCCGCCCAAGTGACGTCCTTGTTCCGAGGCTCCAGCCTCGAAACACACTGCTCTGGAGGCTCCTGCCTCCCGTGTATTCGCAGGAGGCAGGAGCCTCCTGCGCATCGCGTTCCAAGGCTGGAGCCCAGGAACGAGAGTTGGCGGCCTCATTCCGGCCTGTGTCAAGTATACTCATCCGAAACGAGGATTTTGCAGTCGATACTTAAAATCTGTGTTCACTGACAAAACTTGACTTACGTCAAGTTTTCCGGTAGCATCTGCCGCTTGGGACGTGCCGACACAATGCAACTCGCCAGAGAGCGATCCGTATGGCCCCCTAGGTGAATCGCGAGATCCTTAATGCCTTTCGAGCGGCGTTGTCTGAATGGTATTCCAGCGGGTTTGTCGTGTGGATGCGCCGTCCTGCGGAATGGTTGCAGGAAAGCCTCGACGAGGAAGATGTTCGAAGCGTATCACGACTGATGTTTGAACACCTTGAAAACGGCGGTCAGATTGATCAGGTTGTAGAGCGACGCGAGATGTGGCGAGATCAGCATGAGTTTCACTACGATTTTCGCATAACGATCGGCGAACGGAAAACCTACATCGAAACAGTGCTTAATGTAACGAGCACTGGTCCTACAGTCACGATTGTGAGTATGCATGATGAGTAAAACATCCTCGCCGGAACTAACAAATGGAAAACCATATCCGCGTCACTGCGCCGCGTGTGGTAAAGATGCCGTTGCATTCCGACAGATTCCATACGATGCTCGAGTACGACATGATGGCAAGTTGCACACGTTCCACATCACCACGCTGGGAGTCGATGAATGTGAACACTGCGGTGAGCAATACTTTACGGTCAATACCGATGAACAGATCAGCCTGGCCCTGCGAATGTTTCTTGGCCTGCTTGCGCCGGAAGAGATTCGCGATGGATTGCTACAATGTTCTGTCAACCAGCGCACGTTCGCCGAACATCTTGGAATTGCAGCAGAAACAGTGTGTCGATGGCTGAGTGGAGCGGCCATCCAGACACGGTCAATGGACAATATGATGCGGCTCTACTTTTCATTGGCTTCAGTTCGAGAAGCGCTC
>JBDNFT010000158.1:0-3147 GCA_041689695.1 Planctomycetaceae bacterium
CGACGAATGCGAAATTGTTGGTTTGCTTGGTCCGAACGGGGCTGGCAAAAGTACGAGCTTCCGTATGGCCTGCGGCCTAATCGCGCCGACGGAAGGCAAGGTGACACTTCGCGGCGTTGACGTGACAAACTGGGCCATGTACCGACGAGCGCAAAATGGACTTGGTTATCTGCCCCAGGACACCAGTATCTTTTCCAAACTGTCTGTCTCTGACAATCTCATGGCGATCCTGGAATATCGGGGCTTGAATCGCAAACAGTGCAACGATCGCATTGAACAGCTCCTGTCTGAATTTGGACTGTGGGAAAAACGAGCCCAACGATCTGGCTCACTGTCTGGTGGTGAACGTCGTCGTCTGGAAATTGCACGATCACTGGCCAGCGACCCTCAGATCATTCTCCTGGACGAACCATTTACGGGAATTGACCCGGTTACCATTCACAGCATTCAGGATATCATCAAGGGTCTCAAGGATCGCGGCATTTCAATTCTGCTGACCGACCATCGCGAGCGAGAAACGCTCACGATTACCGACCGCAGTTATATCATCTGTGACGGGCAGGTTCTGGTCTCCGGCAGTGCCGAAAAAGTTCTAAGTGATCCGCTGGCGATTTCACGATACTTCGGTAAACGCTTTGATGCCAGTTCGATCATTGATGGTCGCGAATCGTTTCGCAGAAGTGCCTGAAACGATGTTCCTTCCCGTGAGTTTGAATAGAAACAAAAAAACGGAGTCTTTACACAATGAGTTCAGGATTCGGAGATGATTCCCTGGTTCAGCCAACCACATCCCGCGGTCGCGACTGGCCCTGCCTGCGTCAGTTCATTGTATTCCTTGAAAACCGCGTCGGTTCATTACACCAACTGCTGAAAGTCATCGAACGCGATGACCTGAAAATCATGGCGCTCAGCATTGTGGATTCTGCCGATTGTGCAGTCGCTCGCGTGATCGTCAATCACTACGAACGTGCTCACGAGCTGCTGACGTTTGCAAACTTCACGATGTTCGAAACAGACGTGATCGGCGTTTTGTTGCCGGATGCCGACCAGCCACATACGGCTGTGCTGGGAAGCCTGATGTCAGCAGAACTCAACGTGCAGTATGTCTATCCGTTGATGTATCGCAAAAACGGCCACGGTGCCGTCGCAATTTTTGTCAGCGAAAAAGATGAAGCGCTGCGAGTTCTCAAGGAGCGCCAATACGAATTGGTCACCGAAGACGACCTGATGCACTACGACGAATTCTTTTAATCAGCCTGCGCACGACTAAGCCGAATGGTCCAGCACGCGGGCAAGTACCGCGACCGAACACGATTTGGCACCGGCAGCTTTCAGCACTTTCCCGGCCTCCGAACAAGTCGCTCCGGTCGTCAGCACGTCATCGACGATCAGAATGCGCTTGCCTCGAACAGCCTGGGAATTTGTGACCGCCAACGCGCCACTTTGGTTGCTGAATCGCTGATTCACTGAGACTCGCTTCTGAGGTCGTGTTTGAGCCGTGCGTTTCAGGATATGAACATCGCAGCCGATATTCAGGCGAGATGCCAGTTCGTTGCCAATCACCAAAGCAGGATTGAAATTGCGAATGATTCGCTGACGCCAGTGTTGAGGAATCGGAACGATCTGGTCGTACTTCTTCTCCGCAAGCTCGTGTGATCGCGCACTCGAAAGAAGTGAACCAAGAGACTTCATCCGCACCGCAGAATACGACCACTTTGCAGCCAGCAGGGCTTTTTGAAGTGAGCCCTCGTACATGCCAAGGCACACAACATTACTAAATCGTAAAGTACGGTTGCGGCAATGAACGCATCCGCCGGCAGATGTTGCGAATGGCCCGATCTCGGCAGCACAGCGTTGACAACGATTGACGGGGGCAGGCGAAAGCTGTTCGATGCAGGTCGGACAAAAGGCGTTGCTACCATCCGACGCTGCATGATCATCAGCACCACACAACGCACATCGCGATGGAAACAACAGATCGGCGATTTGCCACAATGCTGACTTCATCGTCGATGCCTTTATTATCGTGCCAGGGCTGGAGCCTCGGAACAAGGACAACCAATTCACATAGTGCGAATTATACGTCGCTATACGTCGCCTTAGAACTCGTACTCTTTTTCTGAGTCCGCATCACCACCAATAGACGCTCGGACAGCATCTTTTTGTGCAGCGACGGTTGCGTCAGGCCCCGTTAGTTTCAAAAAGTACACGTTCTTATCCTTCAGATTCAGAATAATACCAATCGTTCGCTGGCCTGGAGTTGGCGTTGTCTTGCTGGCGAACGGTGGGCCACTCGTCTTTCCGAAAGTGCCGGAGATGTTGACGAGGAAGTATTCGTTTTCTCCTGCCTTGCCTTGATGAACTTCGGCTTCTCGCCCTTCCGCACTGAACTGGCCAACCCAGCGAACGATATTCGCATCGGTCCCACCACCGCCTCCAGAAAATGACGAGACCGCTAATTCACCTTTTTCCTTGTCACCTTCGGCAGCCGGAATTTCGAAGGTCGCCAGTCTCATGGCTCGAGGGGCATCCGATTGCTTCCATGATTTTGGAACCTTCAGGTCCAGATCAGCGATTTTGACATCAATCGTTTCTTCTGGTTTTTTCTTGTCGTCCTTGCCAGATTTCTCGGCGGCAGCGGCAGCTTTTGGCTTTTCGTCTTCGGCACGAATGACCGTCGTCGTCATCGCCATGATCGACATGGACATGGAAGCCGCGATCGATGCCGCAAGGGTAAATTTTGTACAGCGTGGAATTTTCATATTCATATGCTCCTGGAAGTTGAAACAGAGAGGGTACACCGAATGCGGGTTGTTGATTGCAACGTATTGTTTATCGGTTCCGGTCATTTTTCAATTGGTTGGCCACATATCAATGACAATCGGACGCAATTGACGGAAGAATCCTGGCCCCAAATCTGATACAGTCCATGCGCATTTATCTCGATTCGATACTCTTTGTGTATGGAATAGTCCCGAAAATGTCCGCCGATACAGAATTTCAGATTCGCGTTCGTCATATCGATCACGTAACTCTGGTCGTGCGGGATGTCGAAGCCAGTCGCCGGTTTTATGTTGGGCTGCTGGGCATGACTGAGGTTCCTCGTCCAGCTTTCAGTTTTGACGGTGCATGGTTTCAGGCGGGAGC
>JBDNFT010000159.1:0-3064 GCA_041689695.1 Planctomycetaceae bacterium
AACAAGTCAGCCTGGAAAGGTTGACGTACTTTATGACGGGCAGGCAGAGGAGGTTGGAGTCGGTGAGCCATTGTTGGGGCAGAATTTCACCCCTGAATGTGCCCTAAGGAGCAATGTGTGCGCCAGTAGATCAAAGTCTTCAATTTGGGCTGATTTCACAATAGTTCATTGTCAGAGCTTAGAAGTTGTTAAAACTCCTTAACACCTCGTGATGCAAAACGACAACACTGTTTGTCACCTATCTCATGGTGTTTCGCGGACGAGAGGGTCTGTCCACGTCGATTTGCCGCGTAGCGAAAGTCGTCAAGACTTTCGGATTCACTATGAACCGCCGAAAGTCTTGACGACTTTCGCTACAAAAAAGGAGGTAACGTTCATGCAAACAAGATCTGCGTTCTGGTGTCGATTTGGCAGAAGCGTCTTAATTCTTGGTTTTGCGATGAACATGATTGCATGGCAACATGCAGTCGTTGCTCAGGCAAAAGAGCTCACGGCAAAAGAGCTCACGGCAAAAGAGCTCACGGCAAAATCATTTCGTGATCGAGTTTGCGACGTCGCAATTCTTTCCGATGGTGCGAGACTCAACGGTATCGCTCTCAGTGATTCTCCTGCGCGGCTTGTGCTGCGGACTTCTCGACTGAAGACAGATGCTCCGGAGTTGTTTACGAATGAAGTGAGTCCAGCTTTGATATCTCAGCTACATTCTCAAAACGAACACGTCATCAATATATTTCGGCAAAGAATCGACCAGCTTAAAATCGATGCTCCTGATGATCTGCAACAGGTTGGATTGTTGGAGGAAGTTATCGAACGCCTAAAGCCAGACGAGGAAAATCTTCCTGAATTCATCGTGGTGGAGATTGAGCCAAAGCGACTAAAAAAACTAGAAACGCTGGCTCCCGGTCGTCGCGAACTGGCCACACTGGCTCTGCTGAATCATATTGATGATTTTGAAAGTCTGCACTGGAAAACGGTCGCCGCTCGGCTTCAGGAGATTCCGGCGGCACAATTAAAGCGTCCAGCACCGGCGACGCTATCTACGCAGCCAGACGTCATGGCCGAAAGAATTCTCGCTGCAGTCGATGTTCGTTTAAACAAAGCAACTCGACTGATTCGTACCGGCGAAACTTTTGTTGCGGAAGATGCGAAGCCGGATATGGCCGTTCTGATGAGTTCTTTTCTTGGCGATTCTCTGAACAACACACTTCAGGAGTTGCTGAACGAAACTGGCGGATCGGCCGCGAAATCTTCGACTACGACGAACGCGAATGATGCAGCGCTGCCAGCTGCCGCAATTCGAATTGCAGAAAGGAGTGGTCATTCGACGGTAGTGATTTCGTCATTTGAATTCGACCTTGCACACGGCGCTGCGTCGGTGACGCGGCAGCTCTTTCGAAATTCAATGCCCGGCGGTTGGAAATTGGTGAGTTCGGTCACCGGTTTATCGAACACTAATGATGTGACTCAGGAACAGGTTCAAAAAATTGAAGATGATCCGCAAATCAAGCAAATCAGTGGATTGTTGTCTCAACTGAGCCCCGATCCGAACTCGCTGAAAACAGCATTGCAGATGGGGGCTGTTGTGCAATCCGCATCATCGAAAGCAGATGCGGCGTTTCAGTCGGCCATTCAGGATCTGATCACCGCTCGCAGCGTGACCGACGAAGCCCCACCGACAGTTGTCTTGAAAGCTCCGGAGCGCTAAGGCGAGCGGCAGGAAATGGATTTCCAATTCCAGAGTCTGCGCCCGGGGCACCATTTTTTGTCAACCCATGATGAAGGATGCAGATCTGGGACAGATCTGGCTACGTAGTTCGACCTGTCCCAGGTCGAATTCCTTCCTCGCGATATCATCGTTTGGTAGAACTGATTCTGCCGCTCGCCTAAATCATGTCCAGCTTATGATGTCGGCGCGCTGGCGGCTTGGCGCAGGCGGCGCAGATTCCATGCACCTCGAGACGATGACCGCTCATGCGAAATCCATGATCAGCCGCAACACGTTCCAGTACTGCGGATATCTCTTCATTGCGAAATTCGACAAGCTGCTGACACTTCTCGCAGATAAAATGATCATGCTGCGGATAGCCATAATCGTGTTCGTAAACTTCCCGATCATTCGCTCGGGCAACTTTCCGAATCAGCCCCGCTTCTTCCAGTGAACTCAGCGTGCGATAAATGGTGGCTCGACTGACACGTCCGCCGTCACGCCGAGGCTGTGTTAGCCTTGCGACAATCTGGTCTGAATCAAAGTGTTCATGATCCGCAAAAATTGCCCGTACGATTGTTTCGCGTTCCTGAGTCAATCGTTTACCGCGCGTGCCAAGAAATTCGCGAAACTTCTCCACAGGAGATACCGCGACTTCAGGACGAGCAATTTCGTTGAACGCCAGATCACTCACAATAACCTCGACACCATATCCGACTTAGGAGATCACCTGCCGCAGTTTGGGCATCACCGCCTTGAATGTCACGGCGCATATCCCGGAGGCCTGTAAATCTCTCACGATTTACTTCAATTATTACTCAGAGTCGGCTTCTTCAAGTCGCTCCAGCATTCGATCGAGAGCCTTTTCCAAAATTGCGTCGTAATCGTAGTCGCCATTTTCGAGGGCACGACGAATGACCGCGAGCTTTTCGTCTTTCAATACCTGAAACTCCGCTGCAGTCAGTCCGCTATGCTGCGTTTCGTGCGAAGTGGACGGCGGGAATTGTTGCACGTCTGATCCGGAATCCTGTGGATCGGATGACGTTTCATTTGGCGAATTCGTTGTTTTCTGGGCTGTAGTGTTCATAGCGAAGAGCATAGTACGAGTCGCATGAGTCCCAGTCCAGCGGCGAGTCCCAATCTGGCTCGCTGAGTTCAAATCTGGATAAATGGAGGATTTGCGGAAGATGCGTCGATCTGCGATGGCTAAAGCCTTTCGGTGAGCGGGGCGGCGTTAGCCCCCCGGTAAGCACCCATGCACAAGTTTCATCATTTAACCGCGTGAGCAACACCCCGCGTTTTCGCGAGGTAAACGCTGGTGCTTAAGGTGGCACCGAATCATTGATTCAAACGGTCTCT
>JBDNFT010000160.1:0-4105 GCA_041689695.1 Planctomycetaceae bacterium
GCGTTTGAACCATGTTGCCATTCCTCCCAGCTGATAGTGATGCTCCAATAGTAAGACGCTCAATCCCTGTCGAGCCAGAATGTTGGCCGACGTCAGTCCTGCCAGCCCGCTGCCGATCACGATAACGTCGTAGGATTCTTTGGTGCCTTTCAGGAAATCGCGGGGCATTGGGGGACTCTTATATTTTGAATTTCTGGATCGTGTGAGTTGGGCTGTCGCAGTGACGGGACACATGACTCAGTGATTGAGATTTTCGGGAGGGCGAGGCTCCTGCCGAACCTTTGACAGCCCGACGCGCGGCTTGGCAGGAGCCTCGCCCTCCCAATTTGGCTTCAGAACTAAGGGCGGTATAGCAAAAGGGCGGCAACTTATTCAAACAGCGAACCCGAGGCAGGCTGGAAACTGTAAGACCTACGGAAACCGAGAATGCCGCAGTTTTGGCTGTTCCCAGATCATTTTCCGGAATTCGTAGTCCGCGTAGTTAACCGACATTCGGTAACCTGCCTTTACCCTTCTTGACTGATTCAGATAGAATCATTGTTCGTTCGCGGACATCGACCACTCCAAATCTGGTTGAAGTCTGTCCTTTCGGTGTTTGCTTGGTTTCATTTTTGGTATCGCAGTTTTCATCATTCCTGAATGAAACGCGGTTTGTTTGACCACTCTGAACCTCCCATCTTATTTTCGGTGACATCATGGTGATTCCAATTCGCTTGACTTCGTTATTGCTGATGACATTGGCTTTCATTCCGTCGGCTTCCTCGCAGACTCCGTTGGATTCCAGGATTACGGTCGCCCATCCGGGCTTCGGTCTGTTGAAATCAGATCTCAAATCTACGATTGATCTGACGACGTCCATTGAACAAAAACAGTGGGAGAATATTCAGGGCTACATTGATACATTTATTATCGGCATTGATGAAACTCGCGAAGTTCAGGTGCAGGTGATGACGGGCGTCAATCCGGCAGGCTATTTGATTTGCGTGCCGCTGATGAATGGCAGAGATCCGTCAAAGGAGTTTCGCGAGAATCTTGATTCGCTTGGCTATCGAATGATGCGAGATCCGGCGGATCATACTTTGTATTCGATCGAGAGCGATGCGAACGAATACGGCTGGATGCGAGTTGACCCCGCGCTTCGATACGCATTCTTCATGATTACAACGAATAAGACTTTGTTGCCCAGCCTGAAAAGTATCGTGCTCAAAGCCGCGCTCGTTCCAACGAAGCTGAACGAAAATATGATCGCGGAGCTGAAGAATCCTGATACGACACCCGCTGCGATCACTCAGCGTATCGCTGCGTTCAAGCCTATTCGTGACGAGCGAATGGCGCTCATCAAGCAGCGACCCGATGAAAAGCCCACCGCGTTTCAGTTGCGACAGGCAAGCAGTCGTCAACTCTATGACGAAGCGGGACGCATCATGTCAGAAGCTGACCAGTTGCTGGTAACTTTGACTATGGATCGTACGGTTCCGGCAGCACCTAAAGTGAATCTTCGGACGACGGCCTCGGCGATCGCAGGCACGTCAATGGAAGCCACAATCGCCGAGTATAGTGGGCTGACGGACGCCTTTGCAGGTTTGCAGCGAATCAAAGGTTCGTCGCTGTCTGTAAGAGTCAATCATCCACTGGACGAACTGCGTAAGAAGCATCTGACCGAAACACTGACGCTGACAAAAGCTGATATTGAAGCAGGTTTGACAGCAAACAAGACGCGGTCAGAACCTGAAAAAGAAGCGTTCAGGAAGTTTACGACTGGCGTTTTGGGTGTCCTTGAAGCCAGCGTAAAATCGGGGCATCTGAACGGAATTGTTGAATCAATCCCCTACACGGACGATCACTCGACGACTGTTGCAGTATTTGTTTCTCCAGCTGCCGCAGACCTGAATCAAATTCTGCCGTTGCTGACAGATGCCGGAAAAGGCAATGCTGTTGCGATGAATGCCACAAAAGTTGGCGATGTCGATATCCACAAGATCCAGATCGCTGAGGGATTTATAGATTCCTTCGATAAGCTCTTTGGTTCCCATGAAGATTTGTTTATCGGAGTCGGTCCGGAGAAAGTCTGGATCGCATCCGGGAAGAACGGTCTCGAAACACTGAAGACCACAATCGCTGCCGTAGGTGCTGCGGCTCCAAATCCTGTCGTGTTGAAGATCGAAGGAAATCTGCTGCCGTGGGCGAAGCGCATTGATGCTGTGGCGAAAGACGAAAAACCTGGCAAACTGACAGCCGATGAAGAGAAACTTCGACGTGAACGTGCGCGGGTTCGTGAGCGTGCTCTATCCGCTCTGGCAATGAACGACGAATTCTCCCTTGTTGTCACAAGTGAAGCGGGAGCATGGATTGGTGAATTTACCAGCAATACTGGTTTACTGCGATTCGTCGGCAAGATGATGTCCGCGTTCTCGAAGGAAAACTTTGAGTAAGAGAGTACGTCATGGCTGAATCAGATATCTCGCCGGACGAAGACGACGATCTGCAATTTCCTGAAGAGGAATTTGGGGTCGATGATATTGAATTGGCCTATCGTCAGGCGCTGGAGGCGCTCGACGCTGCCGAACGGCAGGTTGGTTCGGTACTGGTGGATATTGTCGAACCTGAAATCACTGGCGCTGTCGAAGACGAGGCTGCTTCGGGTGGATTTTCGATCGGTGCGCAATTGGCAGAGGATATTAAATCCACCGCCGAAGCCACCGCGGCCTCTGGTAACACCGTACTTGTTGAAGGCATGCGCCGTGTTTCACCGCGCGAGGTTATTGAAGGTGCGGTATTCGTTGGTGGTGATGTGGCTCTGACGGCACGGAAACTTGCCTCCTTGATCGGCCAGGATGTGGATAACCGTGTTGCGGTGTCCCTGGTGGACTCACTGAATCAATCGTATCAGCGTGAACATCGGCCGTATGAAATTCGTCTGCACGAAGGCGGTTATCGTCTGGAACTGCGGGAAGAGTTTCAGGAAGTCAGCGCACGGTCGTTTGGGACCGGGCCGAAAGACGTGAAATTGTCGCCGGAGACACTGGAAGTTCTGGCGTTTGTGGCATGGAATCAGCCTGTTGAAATGGAACAGGTGGAATCCATCGGCAAACAGAACTCGATGGCTCAGTTGCGACAATTGTTGCGACTGCAGCTCGTTGAACTTCAACGCAACGGGACGAAGCGAACCGATGTTTCGTATGTGACAACTGCCAAATTTTTGAAACTTTTCGGGCTGAAATCCATCACCGACTTGCCGACCGCAGATATCTTTTCGTTTAAGTGACCAGCATTGAACTCCTTGCATTCTGAAACTGAAGATCCTCGCCGCAGATTTGCCGTGGATGTGGTGCGCAGGCTACGGCAGGAAGGACATGCAGCACTCTGGGCCGGCGGTTGTGTTCGCGATCAGTGGCTTGGCAAGTTGCCGAAAGACTACGACGTTGCCAGTACAGCCACACCAGATGAAGTCATCCAGATTTTTGGCAGAAGACGCACGGTTGCGGTGGGTGCCAGCTTCGGGGTTGTGATGGTGCTGGGAGCAGACAAAGCGGCTGGTCAGATCGAAGTCGCAACATTTCGCAGCGACGGCGAATACCTTGATGGCCGACGCCCCAGCAGTGTCAGTTTCTGTCGCCCGGAAGAAGACGCACACCGCCGCGACTTTACGATCAACGGCATGTTCTTTGATCCGTTGGAAGAAAAAATTATCGACTATGTTCGTGGTCTCGAAGATCTTGCCGCAGGTATCGTACGAGCGATCGGTGATCCTGTTGCTCGCTTCACCGAAGACAAGCTTCGCATGTTGCGTGCCGTGCGTTTTACGGCAACCTTTGGATTCGCTCTGGATGCCGCTACGGCTGCCGCTGTTCATCAGTTGCGGCATCAGATTTGTCAGGTCAGTGAAGAACGTATTACGCAGGAGCTTAAGCGAATGCTTTCGCATTCGTCGCGAGCGTTGTCATTCGAGTTACTGAATCAGACCCAGCTGCTGGCCGAGATCTTGCCGGAACTGTGTGGCGTTGTGGATTGTGATCAAATGGATTCAGAGAAAATAACGCGTCACGCTGTAGGAAATGAGGCCGTCAGTCCTCGTTCCGGGGCTCCAGCCCTGGAACGCACTGCC
>JBDNFT010000161.1:0-3591 GCA_041689695.1 Planctomycetaceae bacterium
CGCTGGTCGAAACAAGCCAGTCTCCGTTGACCACCATTGAGCATCAGCCATCCTCCGAATTCACAATTTCCCCATCTGTTGAACGTGAAGGCAACGATGTTCAGGCGGCATCATTGAATTCCGGGGGGCCTAAAGAAAATGCCGACCGACTTGACTTCGAGATTCCAGACGATTACACCAAATCTTTTGGAACCTGATTGATCCGGTTTAACATCCCGTTCGTTAAGCATGTTTCGGCAGTCGGTTCAGGAAAACAGCGAAGAGAAATTTACGAGAGTACTCGTTGGCCACCGTACAGGAGATGTTCATGCAACATGTTTTACTTGCGCAAAATAACGACCCGATTAAGTGGGGACTTCTCGTCTTCGCACTTTTGGGGACGATCGTTTTCCTGGCAATCTTCGCTCAGTTTGCCAGTTTGTGGCTGCAATGCAAGATGACACGCGCTGGCATCGGCCTGCTTGATCTTGTGTCAATGCGGTTTCGACGGGTCAATCCTACTGTCATCGTGCGTAGCAAGATCATGACGGTGCAGGCCGGATTGACAAAGAAGTATCCTATTTCGACACGGGCACTCGAAGCACATTATCTTGCGGGAGGTAACGTCCCGAACGTGATTCGTGCGTTGATCGCGGCCGAAAAGGCAGATATTCCGCTCGACTGGAATACAGCCCAGGCCATTGACCTTGCCGGTCGCGACATTCTTGAAGCGGTGAAGACAAGCGTTTATCCAAAGGTGATCGACTGCCCCGATCCAAAGCGAACTCAAGGAACATTGTCGGCTGTGGCTGCGGACGGCGTTGAATTACGCACGAGTGCTCGAGTTACCGTGCGTACAAATATCCAGCAGTTGATTGGAGGAGCAACGGAAGAGACTGTCATTGCTCGCGTTGGTCAGGGTATCGTGCAGGCAATCGGATCGACAAAATCATATAAGCTGGTGCTTGAGAACCCGGATTCAATTTCCAAGACAGTTTTAGCGCAAGGGCTTGAGGCTCAAACGGCGTACGAAATTGTTTCGATTGACATTGCAGACGTCGATGTCGGAGAAAACATAGGCGCTCGTTTGCTCGCCGACCAGGCCGAAGCTGACATGCGAGTGGCGCAGGCGAAAGCCGAACAGCGTCGCGCGGCTGCGAGGGCTCGAGAGCAGGAAATGGTTGCGAAGATTCAGGAAAACAGAGCTGCAGTTGTCCTGGCAGAGGCTGAAGTTCCTAAGGCCGTTGCTGAAGCATTTGCCAGCAACAAGTTGGGCCTGCTGGATTTCTATGAACTGAAGAATGTTCAAGCCGATACAAAAATGCGAGAGTCCATTGCGGGGGAAAGTACCGGACGAGCTGGGCGAGCAACCGAAGGCTGATGAGACAAGTGTTGAGTCTTGTTCTGCCGAATGAATTCGCCCGATAATGGAATTGACCGAGAGAACTGAGAAATTGCGAAAAAAGTGACTGGCAATCCTCTGGTTCGCCGATAGTATGCCGGTCCGGCGTCACTGGGAAACCTGATTTTCAGCCTGCAATACTTGTTGCAGTTGAGGTCAGGCCTTGTTGTTGGATTCGGTAAAACACTGTCGCGGGGTGGAGCAGCCTGGTAGCTCGCGAGGCTCATAACCTCGAGGTCGTCGGTTCAAATCCGGCCCCCGCCACTTAACCTCACGGAATTTATTCCGTGAGGTTTTTTTTGTATAATGAAGCAGGTCATCTGGCTGCCTCGGATGGTCACTTGGGCACAGTCCGGAAATAAGTGCTGGTTTTTCCCAACCCGAAGCGTCAGCGAGGGATCGGATTTTTTTAGAGGAATCCCTCACTGACGTTTCGGGTTGTGATTTATAGACAACGGAAAATCGGGAAGTTATTTCGGGACTACTCCTTAGTATCTGCGCGAAAGACATTTCGACCAAACTTGTAGAACAAAGCTGGTGTGACAACCTGGTCGAGTATTGTCGATGTGAGCATTCCACCGAACACAACAAGCGCCAACGGATACAAGATTTCCTTACCGGTTTGCCCCGCACCAAATAACAGGGGAAGCAAGCCGATAAAGCTTGTCGCGGCGGTCATCATGACTGGAGAAAGTCGTTCCAGGCTTCCTCGGATGATCATTTCTTTTCCAAAGACTTCGCCTTCGTGTTCCATGAGATGAATGTAATGCGAAATCATCATGATGCCGTTTCTGCTGACAACTCCGATCAGCGTGATGAACCCGACCCAGTGAGCCACCGACAGGCTGGTGGCACTGATCCAGACGCGTGGCCATTCCCACCAGTTTGCGGCCTGAAGGGCTTCAGCCGACGGTTGATAGACGATCAGCAACGTGATCACGGATCCGAATGCGGCCAGTGGAATATTGACCAGGACCTGCAGCGCCGCCCTCCAGGAATTCAGGCACTTCGTCAACAGCAGAAAGACACCGATGATTGAGACACTGCCAAGAATCAACAGCCGCTGATTTGCCTGTTGCTGGGCTTCGAACTGACCACCATATTCGATGTGATAGTTGCCGGGCATTTTTCGCAATCGATCTTCGATTGGTGTGGCCAGTTGTTTGATATCCGCGACGACGCTGGCAAGATCTCGGCCGTGGACATTGCAAAATACGACAATCCGGCGCTGAACATGTTCTCGATTTAGTGTGTTTGGCCCAGTGGTGTCCAGTACATCCGCGACTTCTCCAAGCGATACATGTCGGCCTGACGGTGTTTCCAGAATCGTCTGCTGAATTACATCCGGATCGTTGCGCGAAGCTTCGTCGTACCAGACGACGAGTGCAAAATAGCGATCATCATCCAGCACTTGTGAAACCACGCGGCCTTTGTAGGCTGTTTCCAGCAGTGTGGAAACGTCACCCGGGGCCAGTCCGTAGCGGGCTGCATCTTCGCGACGAACCTGCAGTCGCACCTGAGAGACTTCCACTTGCGGTTCCAACTGCAAATCGACAACGCCCGGTACCTGACTCATCGCCGTATAGACGTCCTGACTGGCATTCCTGAGTTCCCTGAGATCGCTTCCGAAAACCTTCACGGCAATCTGCGCGCGAACGCCGGACATGATGTGGTCCAGTCGGTGCGAAATAGGCTGGCCGATATTTGCCTTGATGCTGGGAATGGATGTGATTCGATCACGGATGTCCGCCAGCACCAATTCACGCGAGCGTCCAACGGTCTCATAACCCCAGAGATGTGCGATGGGAATCAGTCGCAGGATGGCTGCGACGGTGCCGGCTTTTGGTTGTTCGTGTTGCTGGACCTGGACATCAATCTCGGACGAGTTCACGCCTTCCGCATGTTCATCCAGTTCGGCTCGGCCGGTCCGACGAGAGACAGAGCTGACCTCCGGAATTTCCATCAGCAGCATTTCCGCCCGCTGAGCCAGCCGCTGACTTTCATCGAGACTTGTCCCGGGTTCCGTCTGAAAGCTGATGGTGAACGTGCCTTCGTTGAACGGCGGCAGGAATTCACCACCCATCCAGAACAACGACGACAATGAAACGGCCACCATGATCAGCGTGCCTCCCAGCACAAGATTTGCATGTCGCAGCGTCCAGCGCAGCACAACTTCGGTCACCCGCTTCAGCAATCGCAGCACAAGAGGA
>JBDNFT010000162.1:0-12042 GCA_041689695.1 Planctomycetaceae bacterium
CCAGACCGAATGTTACAAACCAGGCGGCTGCAAACAAGCAAGCCGCTCAATCCAGAAACAAGGCTCTTTCCTGCGGCGTCGGCAGGCGGCAGGATTCATGCTTTCCAAACATGCGATAACGGAAGCGAGAAACCAAGCGATAGCCCAAGTCTCGGATTGGCCACGGGATCATCCACAACAGTCCACCGAGCACCTTCCAGAGGCCGCCGAGAGTCATCAACATGCGACTTACGGCCGCCGTACGGACATATGTTCGCCCATCGCGAACAAAGACCAGCGTGTCCAGTCGATTCCTGATCTCCGATTTCACTAAGCGTTCCGCCGTAGACCCCTGCAGTGGCGCAAATCGCAGCCGGTGATCGGGATCACGTGCCAGGAGCCAGTTCACGGTATGGTTGCAGAGCCCGCAGACGCCATCGAAAAAGACGATGGGATGATCAGTGCTTGTGGAATTCTCGGGGTGCTGATTGGCCACAGGATTCTCGTTAACTGACATTTGGCGGGGCTCGATGCCAAGACCGCACGAAGTCGTGAATCATAACCGTCGAAACGTTCGGAACAACTCTACTGTTTCCAATACGGTTTGACACGGTTGACAGTACGACGTGCCGTCCTGGGCTGGCCTGACGAAACGGTGTTAAGCCGCAGAAAGTGCATGGTCGCATTTTTTGGGCCTCGACTCTCTGTAGGCTGCGTTGCGGCGCGCCGTTAATGTCTTACCGAGACTCTCTTGAATCCACTGTTGCGTCGCCTTGGAATTTACTGCGCTAAAGGCCTTCCGGACAGTCTCGCGCGTCGCCTGCATGCAGAGCGTCGGAATGGCTGCGATCAATCGAGTTAACCCGCCCTTGCTGTGTTGACGTTCTATCTGTTTGAATTTGCCGAAAAGGGATTCAAGGATCTCCGTTGACAGCCACGCTCGCTCACCAGGTTTGAGCTTGCCGAACGATTGCTGAATCCAGTCAAGCAACTGCTCGGCAATGCGTGTGGCGGAACAATCTTCGTACCTCCAGTTTGGATTGTGTTCGGTCAATGATCGCTCAACTAACTGCTGCGTCTGAGCATCCAGTCCATGGAGATTTATCACTGACAACGAACGGTCGATCACTTCCTGGCATTGATTCCACAGAACCAAATCGTTCGCGTACTCGCGCAGCCAACCCAGCTTCTGTTCCATTCGATCGGCGCTGATCCCTTGCCGCGCCTCGCTTGCCGGATTGTTCAGGTGATAGAGCACCATCGTAGCCCAAGTGAACAGCGGTCCAGGATTCATGAACCGGCTTTTGGAACGAAGTTTAGGCGGAGAGAATTGATCCAGCTCGGTTTGTTGAACGCGATTGCGAGTCAGCCCAACTTCCGAAACGAAGGCTTCAAAGCGTCCGCCACGACTGATTTCTTTTTCCAGAACATTCGCCGCACGATGCTTCAGATCCCCCAAAACAATCGTCTTTTCCCCGTCGTTCTCAAGTTTCTCAGCAGATTCGCGGAGATCAGGAGCCCCATCTCAAAGAAGGTACACCGGCGCTCAGATTTGCTCAGCAAGCATAAGATACTCTCGCTCGAAGTCCTCTTCCTTCCACGACTGACCGGGCACCATGGCCAGCACTTTCAGCTTATCGAAAGTCAGTGTCTGGCCCGCTGGTGGCAGGTCATCCAAAGCGACACCCACGATCAACAGCAAGCGTTCTTTGCCGATTTGACTGGAGTGATCCGCCATCCATAAGACCGCTCCCCCTTCTTGAAAGTATCATTCAATCTGGCTACGCCAAGCCTGAGCGTCCACTGTTCGATGGCGTCATGGGAAGGAACTTTCACTTCAATTTTCAGCATGTCGAAGACAATTTGCAATGCGTCCGCAGCCACTCGATACCCAACGCGTTTGCCCAATTCAATCGCGGTAGCAATCATCGTGAGGTTGAATTGGAACCCAGGCATCGGTCTCTCCTGGTCGATCAGTGGGTCGCTGTCGGATTGTTCTATCGAGGATCGAAAAGTCAATTCTGCTTTTGCGATTTCGAGTTCGCGGGTCGTGTCACTGAGGCGTTTTTCGAGTTCCAGGACTTGTCGTTGCAGCTCATCAAACTTGGATTTCAAAATGTCAGCACGTTTCAGAAGTCGCTTCGACCGGCGCCGCCTCGCAGATCTAGTATTCGAAAAATTCAGGCTTTTGTTTTTGGTGTTTAGGTTCCATAATGGCATGATGGTCGCGTTCCTTCGCAGATTGAGATTTAGATACCTCCAATTCTAGCGAATGGACGCGACCATTTTTATATCAAACAATTCCACCCAGCTCTCCTAAACCTCCACCGTTTCGTCAGGCCACCCGGCGGGTGTTGTGCCGGCGTCGAACACACGGGTGATGTGCGGATGATCCATGATCGCCAACGCTTGTCGTTCCTGTTCAAAACGACCGAGGATTTCTTCGGTATCCATCCCGGGTTTCAGGATCTTCAGGGCCACTTTGCGGCGTACCGGCTGACTTTGTTCGGCCATGAACACGACACCCATGCCGCCGTGGCCGATTTGCTCCAGCAACCTGTAGTTTCCGATAACCATGCCTGGCTGTTCGGAGGATTCGTCGTCGATCATCGGCCACGTAGGTTCCGCAACCTCAAGAAATCGCTCGGCGTCCGGTTGAAGCTCCAAAAGGCGGTCGAGCCGGCGGCGCAGTGCTTCGTTTCCGTGGCAGGCACGGTCAAGATACCTCGCACGTTCGTCGGGCGACGCCAGTTGCGAAGCGCGCCAGAAGATTTCATCGATTGGCAGCGGTTCCGTAGCCATCACTCATAATTCTATTGGGGGTAGAAATCATCGTCGGCACAGAAATTCCGCCTCGACCAGAATCAATGCGAATTCCACTTCCAGATTGCGTCAGTCGATTCCCACATTCGTCTGAGTTTTTTAAGAATTCATGTCCGAAAACAGCCAGGTTTTGGAATAGGCCCAGTATCTGTCAGCCGTTGCTCGGGAAATTCCAAGGAGCTTTGCAGCTTCCTGATGAGACATTCCGGCGAAGTATCGAAGTTTTACGAGCATGGCTTTGACGGGATCTTCAGCGTTCAGTCGATCCAATGATTTGTTGAGTGACAAGAGTTGTTCAGGGATCTGCAGTCCCGGATGATTTTCGATCGGACCGTCGATACGTTGTTGATTTCCACCCCGCTTCAGACTGTTGCGACATCGAGCCGCCTCAATCAAAATTCGCCGCATCGCTTCAGCAGCCGCACAATAGAAATGTCCGGGGCTATCCCATTGCACACTGTGATCTGCTGCATTCAGACGCAGGTAGACTTCATGCACCAGTGCCGTTGGTTGCAGCGTTTGATCAGCGGCCTCGGCGCTCATTTTCTGCTCCGCTAAACGCCGCAATTCCCTATACAGCAGCGCAAATAATTCGTCGGTACTTTGCGAACCAGGAATCGCCGCGACGGAAGTCTTGTGTAAGTCTTGAATCGTTGATTCTCCACAGGGGCGATGATGCTACGATTCGCATCCTGGTCTGACCATTTCCGAAGCGACATTTTTCCCGAGAACAGCCGCAGTCATTTGAGTGTGCTGATTGTTGAACTACCAGTTGAGGCAACTCAGGTGTTTTTGGAAACGAGGTTCGCGTTTTGCAAGCATGTGGTGAGTTCTGCTCTCACAGCAGCCAGAACACCACAGAGACTTCGATGAGTGCGGTACCCATTATCATGGTATCTTCGAAAACCATCAATTTGAACGCTCAAAAGATCGAATCCGATCGTTAATGTCTGATTTGAAGGGTTTCAGAGGCTATCGAAAAAGTAAATCAATGATACGGCGGCGTAGCAATCGGCGGTATTCGTTGAGTCGCGGTAGTTAAAGACCCGAGGCGGTCCTGCGGCGGCCAGTCGTTTGACCATCAGGTGGATTATCCTGGAGGAAACACAGGCGATCAAAAATACTGCGACGCGGCGATCACAAGCTACGATGGGACTTGAAGCGGACTTCCGAATCGTCACAAGGGGCTGGTGTTCAGTCAGTTTATGGATCACCTGACGATTCTGCGTGAAGAACTGGATCGCAAGAAGATCTCGTCTCAATACCTTCCGCGCCCACCGCATGGGCCAGGTGCGCCCGGTCACTATTTATCGCTTCATCACAGCTGGCACGATCGAAGAACGCATCAGCGAAATGCACGCCTCAAAACGTGATCTTGCCGACAGTCTGCTGGAGGGAACCGACGTGTCCGGAAAACTCACCGCCGAACAACTGCTGACGTTGATCCGCGATTAGGTGATCGACGTCAGTAAGCACCCATGCACAAGTTATCAAGCATAATTCGTTTAACGACGAGCCGTAGGCGAATTACAAATCCACTGGCGTCTTTTCGGCCCCACTGGCCCTGTACGAGTGGACCGCAGGTTAGGAAACTAAACAGGAGCGGCACGAACGCGACAGGTCTGTCCCCACTGGCTTTACGCCAGTGGAACAGAGGTTTGACAATTGCGATGAACGACAACGCACAGCCTCTTTTTCATGGTCTGTAATTGAACTTCGCTTCTTCTGTTGACAGGACGATTATGGTCAGTGTTTCTTTCGGCGCGTTCTCGGGGTAGAATCATCCCCAAATTGCCTCGCAGCCCGTATTGCCAAGGATCCAGCATGTCCGTCACAACTCCAACAATTCCGTCCGCCAACGGCGAGCCTGCCTGGGAAGCCGCCTATATGTTGCCTGTCCAGGGCAGTTGGAGCGAAGAGGACTTTCTGAAGTTTCACACCAACAGAATGGCCGAACTTGTTGACGGACGTCTGGAGATTTTGCCGATGCCAACATGGCTCCACCAACTGATCGTTGAATTTCTTTTCGACAAGATCCGGGACCATGTGCGGGAAAGAAAAATCGGCGGCAAAGTCCTGATGGCTCCCCTTCCCACGCGGCTATTTGCCCGTACGATTCGTGAACCCGATTTGTTGTATGTTCAAGCTGACCACCTTCCGAAGGATGTTCGTGGCTATCCCGTCAAAATTGATCTGGCAGTGGAGATCGTCAGTAGTGGCAGCGAAGCTCGCCAGCGGGACTACGTCGACAAGCGAGCCGACTATGCAAAAGCCGAAGTTGCTGAATACTGGATTGTTGATCCGGAAGAGTTGCTGGTCACTGTGCTGACACTGGCCGGAACCGAATACAAGGTTGTTCAGGAATGCCATCCAGGCGAGATTGCCCGCAGCCTGCTACTGACCGGGTTGGAAGTTTCCGTTGATCAAATCTGGGCTCTCGCTGGCGAGTCATGAAGGCTCGGAAATGGGGTTAGGAACGAATGGCACTGTCGTGATGTTGCATGGCACGCAGTCTGGCCTTTGACCGCGCGGGATTATTTTGTAAGCTCACGCGATTGGAGGCTGGTCTTGAGTTGCAATCGCCATCTCTGGTACAAAGCTGAAAGCCCTCTCTGGTGAATCTGTTGCCCACAGAAACCACGGAGGGTTTTTTCATGCCCAAAAATATACCAGATTCTGGCAGTGAAGGCAGCGGGGATTTCCAGGAGATCGTGAATGGATTTCTTAATGCTCCGGGCCTGCCGTTCTCGAATGTCCTGACCGCAGAACGCATCCGAAAAGTGTTCGCTCGCCACGGCCGGCTGTTCGGTGAGCACGGTATCTATTCCACGGTGGTCGTGCTGTGGGCGTTTCTGAGTCAGGTGCTCAGAGAAGGCAAAGAAGCCGCATGTCAATCGGCCGTCGCACAAATTACGGCGCACTGCATTCAGACCGGCATCGATCCTCCTTCGGCAGATACCGGCGATTACTGCAAGGGGCGAGCGAAGCTGCCGGAAGCAGCACTGCACGAACTCACTTGTGTCGTCGCGGCGGAAACTGAGACACAGGCGAACGAAGAATGGCTGTGGATGAAACGACACACCAAACTCGTGGATGGCTTCACGTTCACGATGCCTGCCACGGAAGAAAACCTCGCGAAGTATCCTCGTCCAAAGACGCAGAAGAAAGGCGTCGGACTTCCGATTGCTTGGCCGTTGCCATTCTGTCTCTCTCTACCGCGACTGTGCTGGACGCCGCGATCGGTCCGTCCAAAGGAAAAGAAACGGGCGAATCCGCGTTGCTGCGAACATTGCTGCCATCGTTCGAGGAAGACGACGTCGTGGTGTTTGATCGCTATTACTGCTCGTTTATGATGATTGCTCTGTTGATGATGCAGGGCGTCGATGTGTGTGCTCGGCTGCACCAACTGCGTCGCAGTGATTTTCGAAAAGGCAAACGTCTCGGCAAGAATGATCACATCATCATCCGGCCAAAGCCACCGCGACCGGCATGGATGGACGAAGAGACTTATGCCACGATCCCGGACACGCTTGAGCTTCGCGAACTGCGTTATACGGTCGTTGAGAAAGGTTGTCGCACGAAAAAGTTCACAATAGTCACGACGCTCACTGATGCCACAGTTTACAGCACTGAAGAGATCGCAACGCTCTGCGGTTTTCGTTGGAATTCGGAGCTTGATATCAGGTCGATCAAGTCCAATCTTCATCTGGATCATGTTTGATGTAAGTCGCCCGAGATGGTACGACGCGAATTCTGGACGATACTGCTGGCGTACAATCTGATTCGGATCACAGCCACGAATGCCGCCGCGCTGCATAACAAGCAACCGCGTCAGATCAGTTTCACCAGCGCGTGCCAATTTGTGCTGGCATCATGGCAACGCCTGTCGGACTCTTCGCTGACGTGTGACGAACTTCTGAACCAATGTCGAATCCTGCTCAGACTCATCTCAACGTGCATCGTTGCGAACCGCCCCGGTCGCCTCGAACCGCGAGTCCTCAGACGCCGAAGACACGGCTATCCGCTCATGCAAAAACCCAGAGACGTGCTTCGCGATGAATTACGCAAGGAGTGTACCTGAAACAACTTACAATCACGACAGTGCCATTCCACCCTGACACCTTTTTGTGACCTCAAGAAAAACACGGCCATTCAAATCAGGACTTAGCAATTGATGACGTAGGCCGAGTGCTGTTTTCAAATGAAATATTCAGGTGATCTGCGATCATGGGAGCAAATGAAGCAGTTTCGTCCTCGTACATTGCTCTGAAAATAACCAAACGCATATTCGGCCCAGAGAGAATAACCTCACTCAATCTACATGGTGCTCCAGCAACTTCTTGAACCGAATTCTCAATAGCAACCTTTGAAATTTGGCGAAGATCAAATCGACGGGACCAGAGTGGTTGTCCCAGTCCCCACCAAATGGAAACGGTGCGATTAGTGGAATCAAAAGTGATTCCGCGTTTGCCAAATATAAACACGATAGCCACCGACAGAAATAGCAGACCTATCGAAATCCCTATTCCTGGAGCGTTTGTCAATCCTTTGACTTGAATACCCAGGACGAGTGCGATCAATGCAAATAGCCCCATGAATCCCATCACATATGCCGCAAATATTAAAAAGCCTTCGAAACGTTGAGTGTATTCCAACCGCGACGCATTGCATGAATGCACCACCCATGGCTTACGCCCCGACGCAAAATGCAGGTTACGCAAAGTTCGAGATGCGTTAGGTATAGTCAGCAAGTCGGCGTCCCAGTGGATTTGATCCAGCCGAAAAAACTCAGCGATTTCCCGAGTGTGGTTTTTTGCGGCAAGCATTGTTGGAGCCTGAAAAACGATGATTATTTCAGATGCCGAGGAAAAGCAAATATCGTAACAGATTGAATCATGGGAGGTTCGAGGTTTCCACTTCAATGCATTGAATGGCGATGTGTCAATAATCTGTGTGCTAATGGGAATGAACAGCAAAGTAGACGACTTAGTCATCACAAGACGTTTCCGGTCAAGCTTTAAACTTCTACGCACCATCATTTGGAGCCCCATTGCGAAAAAGAATCCGCAAAGGATCAAGCCCGCGATGTACCCCGACTGTTCATCCGGCTATTGGCTGATCAAACTTGTCAACGTCGCCAGCGCGATACCGGTTGACACCGCAATCACACCCAGTCCGAAGAACGAGTGTAATCCGTCTCGGTAAACGAGAAGATCGGTTTCGGTATTTGATGCATCAAGTTGCATGGCAGTCAATTCGGGACAAGCTACCTTTTGATTTTCGAATTGGCTCATCCGGCGTTCCGGAGAGGTCTCTTTGGTTAGTCTGATCTCAGGTATTATAGCGGAATCGAGTGAACACATGGTTTTGGGTTATTCGCGTCCCGTTTTACCGATGGATGTCAAGGATGACGCTTACTCTTTTGCTTTTGTTGCGGACATTGGTGCGGACAATGGGGCCATCGATCTTGTTCTCAAGCCCGTTTCTTGTCGACGGGCCGAGATTTCGCTAAATTGTGGAGCAAACAAGGGTGTCAGGGTGCGTCGCGCCGGGAAGCGACAGGCCTGTGACGGCGACATAAATTCCCAAGGCGATCAAATAAATCAGAGCAGGATGGTCCGTCTGGTACTGGCGAAACGCTGCTTCGCGAGTCGCCAGTTTTGACAGAGTCAACTCATTGCTAAACATCCAGAACCCGATCCCCGCAGTCGCTGCCAAAAGCAACAGCACCAATACTCGCGAAGATCGGATCGGCGAATTTGTCACGACAGTGGTTCGTCTGTGACACAGCCTTCTGATGCTGACTTCACGCAGCGAATGTATTTCGCCAGCGTTCCCCGAGTTGCTTTGAATGGCGGAGCCACGAACGCGGCCTTGCGAGTCGCAAGTTCACTCGCCGCCAGATCAACATTGATCTCATTCTTTTCTGCGTCAATCGTGATCGTGTCGCCGTCCTGCAAGAGTGCGATCGGACCGCCCACCTGAGCTTCCGGAGTAATATGGCCAACGATGAATCCGTGCGAGCCACCGCTGAAGCGACCGTCGGTCAGCAACGCGACATCGGTTCCAAGACCAGCTCCCATGATGGCCGAAGTCGGCGTCAGCATTTCCGGCATCCCAGGTCCGCCTTGAGGGCCTTCGTAGCGGATAACAACGACGTCGCCTTTTTTGATCTTTCCGTCTTCGAGACCTTTCAGCATGAGCTCTTCTGAATCAAAGCAGCATGCGGTTCCGGTGAAGACCAGACCTTCTTTTCCGGTGATCTTGGCGACAGCACCTTCAGGGGAGACATTGCCACGCATGATGCGAATGTGTCCACTGGCTTTAATCGGCTTTTCGATCGGCTGGATAATTTGCTGACCGGCTTTCAGGCCGGGCAGATTCTTCAGGTTCTCGGCCAGAGTCTTTCCGGTGACAGTCATGCAACTACCGTCGATGAATCCTTTTTCGAGCAGATATTTAAGCACGGCCGGTGTGCCGCCGATCGTATGCAGATCTTCCATCACATACTTTCCGCTTGGCTTCAGATCGGAAATGTAGGGAACTCGATCACTGACTTTCTGGAAGTCGTCAATCGTCAATGAAACTCCGATCGCTCGCGCCATCGCGAGCAGATGCAGCACGGCGTTGGTTGATCCACCAGTCGCCATAATAATGACCATCGCATTTTCAAAAGCGGCCCGCGTCATGATGTCGCTTGGCTTGATATCCATTTCCAGCAGATGGCGAATTGCTGTGCCTGCCGTGAAACATTCGTCGAGTTTTGCCGGATCTTCAGCAGGAGTTGATGAGCTGTATGGCAATGTCATTCCCATGGCTTCAATCGCTGAAGCCATTGTGTTGGCTGTGTACATGCCACCGCAGGCACCGGCTCCCGGACAGCTTTTGCGGACGATGGCGGCTCGTTCTTCTTCTGTGATCTTGTTGCTGAGGAATTCACCATAAGACTGAAACGCAGATACGATGTCGAGCTTTTCGCCTTTGAGTCCGCAGCCTGGTTTAATCGTACCGCCATAGACCATCAACGATGGTCGATTCAGGCGTGCCATAGCCATGATGCAGCCTGGCATATTCTTGTCGCAGCCTGGCAGTGAGATGTTTGCGTCGTACCATTGAGCCGCCATCACGGTTTCGATCGAATCGGCGATCAGATCGCGCGACTGCAGGGAATACGACATGCCGTCGGTTCCCATGGAAATCCCGTCGCTGACACCGATGGTGTTGAACCGCATGCCGACCATGCCTTCAGCCTGCACGCCTTCGTGAACTTTGGCGGCCAGGTCCATCAGGTGCATGTTGCACGGATTGCCTTCAAACCACACACTGCTGATCCCGACCTGAGCTTTGTCCATATCGGCACGGTCCATGCCGGTGGCGTAAAGCATGGCCTGAGACGCGCCTTGAGAGGCTGGCTGAGTGATTCTACGGCTGTATTTATTGATCTGGGTCATGACAATCAAACTTCGGCAGGCGGGACGTGAGTGAAAGCGGACAACAAACTCCGCGAAACGGCAGACGATAGCAGCCTGCGGGCAAACTGGCAAAGTCTCTGCCCGCAATTCCCGTCAATGCTGGCGCGGCAGCGATCATGCGGCGCGAGAACAATAGTGATTTGGCCGGTATAGGCAGGGCAATCTCACGTGACCATGACGGTGTCGGAATCAGAACATCGGTGACAAACTGCGAAAGAAGCCGTCAGTGATTTGACCCCAAAAACCGGGTTTGGGCATTCCGATCTGGCATTCAAAAGCCAGTTCAGAAAACCATATTTCGATTTCTTCGATCGCTTGGGGAGCGTAAACGAGTAGCAACAGTGCGTAGTTCAAGAATGAAGCTGGACCCTCTAAACGACGGACACGAATGTCAGTTCTATGGCACATACGCCGGGAAATCTGTGTAGCCCTTTTCTCCAGTCGGCGAGTACCAGTCAGATATCGGCGCTAACTCTGCGAGAGGCCAATTGTTGCAGAAGCGTTTGACAAGGTCGGGGTTGCTGATGAATGGCCGTCCGAATGCAATCAAGTCTGCGTGCCCGTCAGCAATCGCCTGTTCAGCCATCGCCTGCGTGTAGCCGCAGTTGCCAATCAGCGGGCCGTGGAAGGCCTTGCGAAAATCTGCCAGCGTCATTGGTTCGCCCAGATTATGAAAGCCAAAGGCCAGGCCGTCCATGACGTGCAGATACGACAAGCCGCAGGAATTCAACTGAGTGGCGACATATGTAAACTGGTCACGGTAATCTGGTGAGCCCATATCATTGAAAGCGCCGTTCGGAGAAAGACGCACACCAACTCGATTTGCTGGCCAGATAGCGACGATGGCTTCCACAATTTCCTTGAGGAACCGGTATCTGTTCTCAATACTTCCTCCGTATTGATCTGTCCTTTGATTCGTTTTCGACTGCAGGAAGTTGTCGATCAGATAACCGTTGGCACTATGAATTTCGACGCCGTCGAACCCGGCATCCTTCGCTCGCCGCGCTGCGTTGGCATAGTCCGCAACAACGCGAGGAATCTCAGCTGTTTCCAGCGCGCGGGGTACTTCGTGCGGTTGCTTGCCAGTTGTTGTGTGGATATAGGGTTCGTTGATTTTGATGGCTGATGCCGCCACAGCAAGTTGCCCGTTGTGAAAACTGCTGTGAGATGAACGTCCCATATGCCAAAGCTGCAGAAAGATGGCCGCGCCTTTGGCGTGAACGATATTCACGATCGGCTTCCATCCTTCTGTCATTTCATCGGTGTAAATTCCTGGTGATTCGATCCAGCCATTGGCTTCTTCGGAAATCGTCGTGGCTTCGGTGATGATTAGACCGGCCGAGCTGCGTTGTTCGTAATACTCCGCCATCAACGCGTTCGGAATTCGCATGGCTCCCGCTCGTGATCGAGTCATCGGCGCAAGAACAACGCGATTTGGAAGAGTCAGATCATGCAGAGAGAACGGCTGAAACAGAGCTCGGTTTGTCATGGAACTTCATTCACCTTTACTTTGATCGTCTGATTGTGGGCGCACCAATAAAACTTCGATCGTGGCAACTTCGCATGGCTACAACTCTGCTGTGTCACTCTTTCGAAATTGACGATGAACCGTTCGTGACGCAGAATTTCGAGCGTGATCACGTTTGGTATAGTCGATGTAACTCTTGAAGCATTCGGGAATATCAATGAGCACGGGTTTGCCTTTTGGAAAGTTTTCCAGATGCTGCAGAATCGTCCGTCCCAAGGCCTCACCGAAGACTGCTGGGAC
>JBDNFT010000163.1:0-4312 GCA_041689695.1 Planctomycetaceae bacterium
GCATCGCCAGGGGCCAGCCTTTTGGTGATGCCGGTTGGGTCGAAACAACCGCACGTCAATACAACCTTGAATCGACACTACGAAAACGAGGCCGACCACGCAAGTTTACCCATGCCGCTAATTAGGCGGGATCTCTGCTCTCTGTCCGCGCGTTTCGTTCGAAGCGTCGAGAACGCCGGGCTCAAGCCGCAACTGCCTGAGTCAGAACTGCAAAAACGGTTTCGAAAGGAGTGTCTTTCAGTTTGCTGGAGCAAACTAGGTGGTAGGTACAATTGTTGGTACTTGGTGGCACAATTGTTGGTACTTGCTGATTGATGGTTTCACCGTACTCTGAAACGCATTGTACCGGCAAGCTTACGCATGCCGCTCGCTGAATCGCACGAAACCAAACCCGCAAAATGATCCAGAATTGCCTGGGCTATTGCGACGATCTATCGAATGTCAATCTGCCAGCCTTCGCACCGCTTGTGTGGCGACTCGAATTGGTTTAGCTTGTCAATTCTTTCACGCAGAACTCGTTGTGTTGTCGCGTTGAAATCGTGGTCGGTATCTGAATTCTTCATATGGCACTGATTGAGTTACGAAATATCTCCAAGACGTATGATCTTGGCGAAGTCAAGGTACACGCCTTGCGCGAGACGGAACTATTCATCGAGCGCGGAGAATACGTCGCCTTGCTGGGTCCTTCGGGCTCGGGTAAATCGACGCTGATGAATACGCTGGGTTGTCTTGATCGACCAACCACTGGAAGTTATCTGCTGGATGGACAGGAAGTCGCGACGCTGAACAGAAACGCGCGGGCGACAATTCGCAACCGGCATATCGGCTTTGTTTTTCAGAACTTTAATCTACTCGCTCGCACATCGGCCCTCGAAAACGTCGAATTGCCATTACTGTATGGGCCGGCGATGTCCGGGCGGGCTCGGAAAAAACGGGCTCGCGAAATGCTGGCGATGGTCGGTCTTGAAGATCGTCTGGATCATCATCCGGGACAATTGTCCGGCGGCCAGCAACAGCGAGTTGCCATCGCCCGATCGCTGGTGACGAATCCATCAATGTTGATGGGGGACGAACCCACCGGCAATCTGGATTCAAAAACCAGTCGTGAAGTGATCGAACTCTTTAAGAAATTAAACGTAGAGCGCCAGATTACGGTTATTCTTGTCACGCATGACCTGCATGTCGCCCGCCACGCTCGGAGAATTCTGGTGATGCGGGATGGAAAGATTGAAATGGATACAACGCGCTTCGAAGACGCCTTCGAATCGTTACATGCGTTCGAATCCGTACCTGACGCAGAAGAGGTGCCCGTTGTGCATCCAGAACAGGCGGAATGAGTCATTCAATCGATGCTGGGACGTCGATTTTCCACACATGAGTTTCTGCTTCGGACACATGCCAAGGATGGTTCTGTTCGTGCTGGCTGCATTAGTGGCTGGCTCGTCGGTCGCCGTCGCGCAAATACTGCTGGATGACGAACGCCAGATTCGCTGGAGTCAGGAAGACAGTCTTTCCCGATACCACCGCAGTGCAGGCCCTGCACCAGTCACCGTAGCGACAGAGGGCATTGAGCAATCCGAACGTCTGATGACGCTGGACGAAGCCATTCGACTGACGTTGCAACATTCGGAAGTGATCCGCGTTCTGACAGGCGTTTCTGCGAGTCCTTCCGGTGCCACAATTTACGACACTGCAATTGCGACAACCTCGATCGATCAGGCCAAGGCAGTCTTCGATCCCGTATTCAGGGCCAACAGTTCATTTCGTCACACCGAAATTCCAGGGCTCAACAACACCGCAACTTCCATTATCAGCCGTAGGATAGGCGGCAACGATTCGAGCGTCGAGCTCAGCGACCTGAACACCTTTGGCGGCACAACGGACTTCACAGTTGCGAATGCTCTTGATAATCCTGCGGTCGCAGGTTGCCTGAACCGAAATGCACCGTCAGTAACACTCAGTTACACACAACCGTTGCTGGCTGGATTTGGACGCGATGCCAATACCGCACCGATAGTGATCGCGCGGTATCAGCAGGAAGTCTCGTACTTTCAGTTTAAAGACAGCATGCAGGAACTAGTCCGTGGCACGATCTCTGCGTATTGGTCACTGGTGCAGGCACGTACAGAATTGTGGGCACGCGAAAAACAAGAGGAACAATTGCGCAGGGTTTTGGAATTCAGCACAGCGAGGCTGAAGCAAGGTGTGGCAGATGCGGGGGACGTCTCACAGTCAAAACTGGCATATGCAAATATTCGCGCCAACCTGATTGCAGCGCGCGCCAATGTGCTGCAGCGTGAAGCGGCCCTTCGAAACATTGTTGGTCTGCCACCAGAAGATGGCGAACGCATCGTGCCATCCACGCCGCCCACTCGTGATCAAATTCAATTTCGCTGGGAGGAAATCAACGACGCTGCCCAGTCCCTTCGTCCTGATCTTGTCGAGCTCAATCTGGTTCTGATGGCCGATCAGAAACGATTGGTTCAAAGTCGCAACCTGGCTCAACCTCAACTGGATGCCGTAGCGTTGCAACAGTGGAATGGCTTGAGTGGCAGAGTCGGCAGTGGAAATCAATTGTCATCAGGTCTCGGCGACAATAACAGCTGGACGATGGGAGTTAATTTTTCAGTCCCACTCAGCCTGCGTAAGTCGCGGGCGCAGGTTCGAAACCAGGAACTCCTGATTGCAAAAGATCGTGCGAACATTCGACAGAATTTGCATCAGATTGAGCATCTTCTGGCAACATCGCTACGCACTATCGATCAGAGTTTTCTTCAGTACGAAGCATTTCGCGATGCTCGGCAGGCAGCTTCAGAGAATCTGGAGTTTCAGGGAGCAGAGGTTAGTAGCGGCCGACAGACTGTTTTTCTCAATTTTCTGCAGGGTGTGACAGATTGGGGAAATGCCGTTGCCTCCGAGGCCCAGTCACTGGCAACTTACAATACAGAACTCGCTGGTTTGGAACGGCAAACCGGTACGATCCTGGAGACACACGGTATCCGCTTTATCGAAGAACGATTCGCCAGCATCGGCACGCACGGACGGTGCTTCGACGAGGAATGCTATCCTCGTGATCTTCGCCCGCAGGATCCTCGCCCACGATATGAAGATTCCGGCAAAGCCGCAGAGGAGTCTTTTGATCTGCAGGACTTCCCCCGCCGACGCGGTGACCGGTTGCGACTTCCTGAGACCCCGCAGTTCGATGACCCAGAGATGACGCTGCCCGAGACAGGCGAATAGACTTCTCTAAGGACCTGTCCGCGATCAAATTCGTGAATTGGACGAGCCTCCAGAAAAACTACGGCACTGATGGACGAGGTATCTCAAAGCGTTCTGTTGTGCGGCAGTATGATGAACCGCCAAGACGCCCGATAAGATCCAGAAGCGCAGGATCGGCCCAGCCTTCGTGATCAAGTACTGCGTCATCCAGATGGATTTGAACGATCTTCCCCACAACGATGTTCGCACCGCCAGGGCCGGGAGCCAATGGTAGGTGATGCATCAGCGTGCATTCAAGACTCACCGGCGATTCCAGCACGCGCGGCGGTTTGACGATGTTGGTAATTGCTGTTTCGATACCTGTCAAATCGAACTCAGAATCTTCCGGCGGCAATTCGGCAGAACTCAGGTTCATTGCCTGTGCCAGTCGAAACGGGACGGCGTTGATGACAAACTCGCCGTTATCCAGGATGTTCTTCAGTGTGTCCTTCGGAGTCCCATCGCGGCGATTTGATGGACAAAACACAATACTCGGTGGCTTCGCGCCAACACCCGTGAAGAAACTAAACGGGGCCAGATTGGCGATGCCCGACAACGAAACCGTCGACACCCATGCTATCGGCCGTGGCGCGATGATGCGGATGAGATGTTGATACAATGCAGCGACAGGAATTTGTTCTGGGTCGAGATTCATAAGTACGGCTGCGCTGGATTTCAGATTGTTGGAAAAAGGCGAATTCTGGATTTCACTGCGATTCAGGCCCGGATGGGCCGACACAGATTCTGCAAATATTTTTAGGTTTTCATGTGTCGGCCCTCCGGGCCTCGTCTCTCACTCTATAACGCTTCCGGGGCCTCACGGCCAATGGCACTCGATTTAGAAAGTAGCAGGCAATTTCCAAGTGCCGTAGCCCCTGAAAACACGGGAATTGGCGGACGGCACACGGAGTGTGCCTGGGGTGCGCGACAAATAGCAATCTGCCCAAAACAATTTTAGGTGAGTTCTATTCCGGAAGGGGGGCGCATCGTTTGACCCGACTCGGAGAGGAGGCTTTCTCACGGCTGCACTTTGTGCAGCCGTCCTCCTCTCCGA
>JBDNFT010000164.1:0-3237 GCA_041689695.1 Planctomycetaceae bacterium
AGAATGGCAATGATGGCGATGACGACGAGCAGTTCAATCAGCGTGAAACCGCGACTGTGCTGGGTGCGGGACTGAGTGTCGCTGAATTTTTTCATGGTAAATTTTCCTGAAGATTTGGGTTACGATCGAGCGGGTTATGCTTCGCGTGGTCAGAAATGAGGCTGTCGATAGTCTTTGCGACTGTCCCCTCTCCCCCGCATTCGATTTTCCATTATCACAATTGTTCCACGGGGGGAGAGGCCTCCGGCAAGCGTCGGCCTAGACCGTGCCGACGCGGAGCAAACAGTCTCTCCCTTGCCAGGGGGAGAAGGGACATGGGAGCGATCGCCGTTGAAGGCATCATTTTTGACCACTTAGCGTCTATAATCAGAAAGAGTGTCCTTGAAATTCCGTAAGTTCATGCAATGGTTTCAGATCGGGTTCCCCATTCAAAAAGACCACGTCTCTGAATCCCTGCTGCCGCGCCATCTGCAGCACATTCATCGCTTGTGCCTGAATGCTGGTTCTCGTACTTTCTGATGCCTCAGCCAGCGATGCCTGAGCCAACGACCGGGCGACTTCAATCAGCATTTCCGTGTCGGGATTCGGACTTTTCAGATATCGTTCGGCGATGGCGATGGCTTCGTCTGCCTTGTGGCTCCGGGCCAGTGCGAGCATCAGATCGAGCTGCCGACGATCGTTGCTTGGTTCGTTGGCGGCGAGAGATTGACGGATTTCAAGGCACTGCGCAAGCGGAGCATCGGCGTCGCCGTGCTGGAGTTCTTTTCGCCATTGCGAAAGTCGATACAACGCGACCGAGGCGGTGCGACGAAACGTGACTCCGGCGGGATCGTCGGCGAGCAGTTGATCGACATGCTTCGCGGCCAGTTCGAGGACCGCCAACGCTTCTTCGCCACGCCCGGTGAATCCCAGGAATTCGGCCCAGAGTCCGGCTTCCCCAACGTAGTCGTTCCGCAGTCGCGGGTTTGAAGGATCGGCTTCGAGTGCCATGCGGCTTTGTGTGTAGACTTCTTTCAGCAGCGGCTCCGCGTCAGAAAATCGACCGGCTCGAAAGAATGCGGCACCAGTGCCCAGCTTTTTGAATTGAAGATCGCTCAACAGAAAATCACGTTCGGCGGATTTGTCCTCGTCCGGCCATGCGGCCACCTCAGCATCCTGCTCGAAGTCGACAAGCACTTGCTGACGAAGCGACAAAGCCAGTTCGAGATGATTCAGCGCCTGCTGCGGATCGCCAAGTCGATACCATGTCGCTCCCAGATTTGTGTGAGTATCGGCCAGTAACGTGCGAGTCAGATAAACCGGCAACAATCCTTTGCCATCGGCGGCCGCCTTTGGGTGATCGACGATGTCCTGAGCCATCGATAGAGCCTGTTGAAGCGACTCCAAACTCGCTTGAAGATCACGTCGCAGGTCGCGCTTCAGATTTCCGACTTTCGAAATCAGCACCACAAGATTGTTCCTCGCAGCATCGCTGCCCTGCTTCAGACTGATGCGGCGTTCGAAGATTTCCCTAAGTTCCTCCAGGATCTTTTCCGCCTCGTCAGTTTTCTGCTGATCAATGAGTGATTCAACCAGCTCCATTTTGACGGCGGCGTAAACCGGTTCGGCATTGCCTTCCTTCGGCAATTCGTCCACGACCTGCAGCATGATGTCGTTGAAGCTGCTGAGCATACGGTCACGGGCTGGCTTGACTCGCGGAGCTTCATCGACATTGAATTCCCGCAACTCTGAGTACATCGACTGCACGAATTCCTGTAGCCTGGTGGTGCGGGCTTCGAGCGTTTCGTTTTTCTGCCCGAGTTCGACAGCAGATTCCCGGAGTTGCGTCGATTGCGACTCAAGCGTTTCGTTCTTTTTCGTAAGTTCAACAGCAGCGACGTTGAGCCTGATGGCCGACCATGTGGAGATGCCCGCCACGGCGAACAATGCACCAACCGCCAGCGCCGAAAGTGACGCCACAACCGGATTTCTAAGACACCATCGCCAGAGTCGTTCGCCACGACCGACAGGTCGCGCGAGGATCGGTTCGCTTCTCAAAAATCTGCCGAGATCATCGGCCATCGTCGTACACGACGAATAGCGTTTCGCGACGTCCTTCTGCATCGCTTTCAGGCAGATGGTTTCCAAATCGGGTGAAAGTTTCGGCTGCAGCTCACGCAGCGACACAGGCTCGTTGTTAATCACCAGCAGCACGGTATCGACGGCTCTCGCCCCTTTGAACGGCGGTCGGCCTGTCAGCATTTCATAGAGTCGCACCAAGTGAATACTGATCCGTGGCTGGCGTCAGCCGATTCACATCGCCGCGTGCCTGTTCGGGCGACATGTAGCTCGGTGGGCCCATGATTGTGCCGTCTTTGGTCTTCGACGAATCGTCGCTGTCTTCAATCCGGCGGGTGAGTCCGAAGTCGGTGACTTTGGGGCGACCTTCGTCGGTCATCAGAATGTTGGCAGGTTTTAGATGTCGATGCAGGATGCCCTGATCGTGAGCATACTGCAGCGTGAGGCACAGCGTTTGGATCAATCGTGCGGCATCACGTTCTGACAACGTTCGATTCCGCAGATGCACGTCGAGCGACTGGCCTGTAACGTATTCCAGCGTGAAGTATGGCGTCCCTTCAGATTCGCCGACTTCAAAAATCTGCACGATGTTCGGATGCTGCAAATGAGCGACCGCCCGTGCTTCGACGAGAAATCGCTGAGCATGGTCATCCGACGCATGAGCCCCCGCGAGCATCATCTTAATTGCAACGTCACGTTTTAATGTGCGATGTGTGCCGCGATACACAACCCCCATCCCGCCGCGACCGAGGACTCCAGTAATGTCGTAGTCGCCGACAGAAGTCAGAGTTTTTACGTTCGATTGTGGCTTCAGCGCGCCGGGTTTAAGAAATTCATATTGAGAAAACGAGTCGGCGGATAATGAGTCGGCGGATTTGGAACCAGTCCCCAGTTGAGTCGCTTCGTGCGGTTTCAGCGGCACTTCGGCAGGCGTGATGAATGTCTCCTGTAGTTCATTGTTGTTTACGGAATCTAAGTGAGATTGACTGTCAGGAATCACAGTCTGATCGTCATCGAAGTTGTTTGGTTGAGGTTTATTAGTCATGCGGCATCCCGTTGCGATTATAGTAGTCATCACTCTCCGAGTGATGATGCCACGCGACGCATTTTGCGGCCTGCGTCACTCGGAGAGTGACGTCTACTTTGTGATTATAGTAGCCATCACTCTCCGAGTGATGA
>JBDNFT010000165.1:0-3711 GCA_041689695.1 Planctomycetaceae bacterium
AACTACGACCTGCCATGGAATCCCAATCGACTGGAACAGCGATTCGGGCGCATTCACCGTATCGGGCAAACGGAAGTCTGCCACCTTTGGAACTTAGTCGCCAAAGAGACGCGAGAAGGAGACGTCTATCACAGACTGCTGCAGAAACTGGAAGTCGAAAGCGAGTCACTGAAGGGGCGAGTCTTCGATATTCTCGGTGAAGTGTTCGAAGAAACCAGCCTGAAGGATTTGCTGATGCAAGCGATCCGCTACGGTGACATGCCGGAAGTGCGCGAACGCTTGAATCGCAAGATCGATACAGTCCTGGATCATGACCATCTCAAGTCACTGCTGAACAGAAATGCTTTGGCACAGGAAACCATGAGCGCCGAGCGGCTGTATGCGGTCAAGGAAGAAATGGAGAAAGCCGAAGCCCGGCGACTGCAGCCGTTTTTCGTACGGTCGTTCTTCCTGAAAGCATTTGAACAGCTGGAGGGATCCATTTACCCGCGAGAATTGGGACGCTTCGAAATCACGCATGTACCGACGTCCATTCGGGAACGCGACCGTCGCATCACCGGCCGCAACCGCCGCGAACAGGAACCCGTCCTGAAACGCTACGAACGAGTTTGCTTCGAGAAGGAAGGGATGCAGCCCACAGAAAAGGCTGGTTTGCCGCGAGCCGTTCTGATGCATCCGGGCCACCCGTTGATGCTCTCAATCACAGATATTCTGCTGGAACAGAATGCCAATCTGTTGCGACGAGGTTCACTGCTACTGGATCCTGCAGACGAAGGTACCGAGCCGTGGCTCATGTTTCTGCTGACACATGAGGTCAAGTCCGGCGATGGCCTTGTTCTGTCGAAGAGGATGCAATTCATGCGAGTCGACCCGGACGGCAAAACGTCATTTGCAGGATGGGCACCGCACCTGGATTTGGAACCGATTCCGGCCTCAGAACGAACACTGCTGGCTGATGTTCTTGATGCCTCCTGGATTCAGGCAGAGCAGGAACAGCGGGCGGTCGCTTTGGCCGCCTGTACACTGGTCCCGGATCACTTTCGCGAAGTCTCCGAGCGCCGCATCAATCACGTTGATAAAACGCTGGCGGCTGTTCATGAGCGACTCAACAAGGAAATCGCGTTCTGGTCCGATCGCTGGATCAAACTGAAAGAAGATCTGGAAGCTGGCAGAGATGTCCGACTGAACGTTGAGAATGCTCGCCGTACTGTGACCGACCTGGAAGGCCGACTGGAAAATCGCCGACGAGAACTTCAGTCAATGCGTCACGTTGTCAACGGCACACCGATCGTCCTCGGCGGCGCTTTGGTCATTCCGGCGGGGCTGATGGGCCAGCGTCGTGGTGATGAACCCCTTGATCCAGTCGCCGCCACCTTTGCGTCTGACGCTGCCGCCCGCAGTCGCATCGAAAAGCTCGCAATGGACGCCGTGCGTGTAGCCGAAGAATCCGTAGGCTGCCATGTGACTGACTTCTCCAGAGAAAAGTGCGGCTGGGATCTGACGTCTCAGCCACCCGCGATCGACAAGGAGTTGCCATTGCCGCGCCACATTGAAGTCAAAGGCCGCATCAAAGGGGCATCGACCGTCACGATTACTCGCAACGAAATGCTTTATGCGTTCAATCAGGGCGACAAGTTCGTCTTGGCGATTGTGCTAGTTAGTGAGGACGACAGCACAGAAGGGCCGTACTACATTCGCCGCCCGTTCGATCAGGAACCAGGCTGGGGCGTCTCGTCCATCAACTTCAACCTGAGTGACTTATTGCAGAAATCGGAGGCAAAATGATTCGGATCGATCAACTTGCCATGGCGAACTTTCGCTGCTTTTCTGAATGCCAAATCGCGTTCCATCGAAATCTCACGATCCTCGTGGCCCGTAACGGTAAGGGGAAGACAGCGATTCTCGATGCAATCGCCGGATCCTTCGCCCCTTTCTTGAATGTCCTGGTCCATAAGAAGCAGTCAAAAGGTTTCATGCTGGCGGACTTGCGAGTTTCGTTCCGTGACGAAGTCGCCATCGGCAATCCATTGCAGGAATTCGGGCCGCTTGAAACTGGTGAAATGGTATCTGCCAACTTTGTCTCAGTGCTTACAGAGGCCAGTCTGCAGAATACCCCATTGGTTTGGGAGTTCCACGGAGACTTGCGAGACACGAAACTTTCATCAAGACGATCTTGGTCTCGCCCGCTGACAGATTTGGCAAAAGATCTGGAATCTCAGATCATCGACACCACAATTGCACCACTGAGTGAACCTCTACCTCTGATTGCGAATTTTCGTGCAGGGCGACAGCTTTCGCCAAACATTAAGATTCGTTCAGCGCCCGGTAACCCGGCCGATGATCGCTTCCGTGGTTACATTGGTGCACTGGATTGTGGTTCAAATTACGGGACGTTTATCGACTGGTACATGACGATGTTTCGAACGCTTGGTCGTCTGAGCATCGAAGAAACGAGTCTCGCCAAAGACGTCACGTCTCGCTATCAGCCAGCGGGTCTATTGGCGGCCGTCAACAAAGCGGTTGACACGGTTCTCCAGGCGGAAACAGGTTGGCATGGACTACATTTCGATAAGGGTACTTCTCAACTCATGCTTCGTCATTCGCGACATGGGCGTCTGCCACTTGGATTTCAGAGTGACGGTATTCGAAACACCGTGGCCATGGTCGCAGATATTGCTCACCGTTGCGCACGCTTGAACCCTCAGTTTGGCGAAGACGCTCCGAGTGAAACGCCGGGTATTTTGATGATTGATGAAGTCGACCTTCATCTGCATCCGGAATGGCAGCAGTCCATCATCGGTGCCCTTCAATCGGCATTCCCTAAACTTCAGATGATCGTCAGCACGCATAGCCCGCAGGTGATTTCTACTGTAGATGCCGAATCAATTCGCATCCTTAGTTCTACAGACAGTCAAGCTCTCACACCCGCGCCGGCTTATCAAACTCGGGGCGTTCGAAGTTCGGATGTCCTGTCGGCGATTATGGGTGTGGATCCGGTGCCAAGTGTTCCGGAAGCACAATTGCTTTCGGAATACAGAGCGATGATCGAGAGCGGTGCCGGAAGCACGCTAGCGGCCGTGGAGGTTAAGACCAAGTTGATCTCTCATTTCGGCCAATATCATCCAATGATGCTCGATTGTGAACGCCTGCTTCGGTTTACCGACTTCAAGCGTCGACGACTTTCCTCGGGGGCCACCAATGAGGAAACTTGACAGGCAGAGCGTAGCAGCACCACCATGTCTGGAACAGTATCGACAGGGAGCCAACAACTGGGGTGACGTCACTTGGGAACACAAAACGGAGATTCGACAGCATCTGGAACACATGCAGGGGCGGCGGTGCGCTTATTGCGAATGTTGTCTCGATACGTTCGGGCAGCACATTGAGCACTTTCGACGGAAGCACATCCATCCGCAATTAACTTTTGCATGGAGTAACCTGTTTTGGTCATGTGACTGCTCAAACAGGTGCGGCCACTATAAAGATCATGGTGCCGGAGCATACTCGCCTGACGACTTGATCGACCCGACAGTTGACGAGCCGGAAGACTACTTCCGTTTTTTCACGGACGGAACAATTCGAGTCAGGCTACCAGATTTGAATGACGCTCAGAAGCATCGGGCCAATGAAACGCTGCGTGTGTTCAATCTCTGTCACGAGTCGGGCCCGCTTCGAGATATCCGGATGACGTACTGTGCCGGATACGCGACA
>JBDNFT010000166.1:0-9883 GCA_041689695.1 Planctomycetaceae bacterium
GTGGAAACTGGCCGACAAGTTGAAAATCGATCTTGCCGCTGCCACAAACGGCAGGGCAACCGTGGATCAGAGTGAGTGGCAACAACTGGATATTCCAGGCGTCGATGCAAACACGCGGGCTAAGTTAAAGGGACTCTCGATCCATCGTAATGAGGTGGATGCCCTTGTGGGAGAACGGCTGTCGGAAACGATTCAGATTTGCAATGATTTGATACTCCAGAAGCTCGTGCAGAAAGATCATACCGGCATTGAGCAGGATCACCTTGATGCCGAAGAAGTGCACTGGGTTGTGGCGGCAGGAGCCGCCTGTCGGTATCCGCTTGTGACCGAACGATTGAAACAGGAGCTGAATGTTCCGTTCCTGAAGTCAGAGGACTCGAAATTCAGCGAATCCCGAATGACGGTGGATGACGACAATTTGAAGCACGCGGTTGCGAAGGGACTTGCCCGGGTACTGCTGACTAAGGACATGCAGGTTGGCATAACTGTTTCATTTGACAGTGAGTTATCACAGCGATTGCCATTTGAAGTGGTTTATCTGGATGCGCTGGGTATCCGAAAGATCCTGTTTCGTGAAAACACCCACGTTGAAGTAATGACCGAAAGCCGGTCACTGTTTCCGCAGGTTAAGAGGGTCGAAAGAGTGACCGAAGAGGAAGAAAGACTAGGCAATTACGTAATTTTGTACCGAAGGTTTCCCGGAGAAAACAAAGACACTGCCTATTTACAGTACTACTTTCGGGATGGTGTCGAGGGCGAATTGAAGGTCCGTTATGAAAAGCAGGTCGGACTTTCCGGAACTGGACGCAGTCCGTTCGTGATGACGAACGAAGTGACTTACGAGGAAGGGGATTGTACAGACTTGACTCCGGAAGAATCTTACCTGCATCCGGTTCAGCGAGGAGACCTCTAGATGGATCGAACTGATCTTTCCATTTATGTGACACACCTCTGGACAAACGTTGTTCACGCTCATCTGAAAGAACTTTGCTCGTTTCAACGGTCGAGCGATTCTGAGCATAAGTGGCGTGAATACATGGAAAAAAAATTTGGCGCCATCCGCCCCCTGCAAGTGCCCGTTTCGTCGCCAGAACAATTCCAGCGGGCCGTAGAAAAACCTCAGGATGTTCAGGTTCCGTTCTCTGAACAACTAACTCTTGCCGAGATTTGGCGGATTCAGGCAATGATCTGGGATACTTTCGAGGAGCGAATCGGCGATCAGCAGACCCCGGCACCAGGAACGCGATCTCTTTTGCCGGAAAGGCATGAATTTGTGCATGTTGTGGCTCTCCTGGAGCAGCGGATGGCTGAGGCGGAATGTGAAGACGAGAGGACTGTTGATAAGTATCTTGTCAAGCTCTTGCGGAGAACGGTCAACGCTTTACCGAGTCGATGTGAGGAGGCTGCGCATTGTGCAGCAGAATGGCTGCACGATCCAGCATTGCCTTTTCTATCGAGCGACGTATTCTGGCCAGTTCCGGACTTCGCTAGGTTCCTCAAAGGCCCTAAGCGTAAGATAGTGAAACCAAAATCGAAGACTAAGATTAATCCCCTCCCTTCCAGTGAAAGGGCTTGTCTCATAGTTTCAAACATCGCCACTTTGATCACAACTAAACTCTTGCCTTTGTACCCCCTTGACGACTGCATGCAACTGTTTGTCACCCTAGTGAAGGAGTGGCTAAAGGTTCAGCAACCTGACGAACAGTCTCAGGAATTGGCGAGAGCGGTGACATTTTTTTATCGACATCGGGACTCCTTCGGGGATCGCGCGGAAGACGGCAGATGGTCGATTGGCCTTTGTCGGTCGTTATTTTCCCTCCTGTTGCCTGACGCGGAAGTTATCCCAGGTATCAAAGCAGACGGGACTGCAGATTTTGATTCTGTTGAATCGACGGAAATTATCGTTGAGGAATCGAAAAACGAAGCTAAGGACATTCCTGGGTCAGGCGACCTTCGCGTGGACTTCGGAATACGAAATCGTCAGAAGCCGTCCGTCTTGTTAAAACTCACGCCCGATGAGCGGTCAATCTGGAAGGACTGGGTGATTGCAGAAAAAACCGACGATCAAGTATTGCGATCACAATTTTCGGTGCAAAAACTGAAGCGTTGCCAGGGAATTGCCATCGAGCCACTTAAACATTTCTGCAAGTCTTATTTGAATTCGATAGAGGGCGCTCACTGGTTTGACAACTTGGTCAGATCATCACGCAATAATTCCGCCTCTCGGCCAAGACTAAAAACCTTCCTCGAAGTTGCGGGCTTACAGGTTTGTCCTCCGCTTGATCCCGACACGGGGCGAGCTGTCATGCCACAAGCTCTCGGAGAGTATGTCAACGCAACACAACTTCTCTCAGGGATCGATGAACCCGTTTCGGATATAAAGATTACTGAAGTTCATAAGTATTCGTGGGAACCTCGATCCGCGTTCTTTACCTATTCTGAACCACCCCCAAAGGCGTTTACAGATTTTTTTTCCGCTGCCACGTCACTGAACATCGCAGCTGAATGCAAGGAGGCGTTGCAGAAAATAAAGATGCTGCAACAGGAGCAATCGCATCCTGCGGTCAACGATTTGGCAAGAGAATTTCAGATGTTGGCCAACAAGATTAGCCGCGCAACAAAACAGCCACGGGATTTTGCTGACGGAAATCTGGCTCTGATGGCACTTGCGAAGCTGGGAACGATGACTTCCACAAAATTCACTGTGCTCCCGCAATCGTACCAGTTTGGAAGATCCTGTCGAACTTTGAATCAGGATGAGTTCGATATTGAGTATGGGTACTCACTTTCGGATCCGGGCGATATTCATGCTGTTGAATCATTTGGGGTGAGGGGAAGCGAATTCCCACTAAAAGGTCGGATCATCGCTTCCGCGGGGCCGGAAGTCGAAGGATATGCAGAGGCTGTCGTCGCGAGCGCTAAGATTCCGGCCCCAATCGATGCCCAGGAACTGAAACAGCTCTTGCTGCAGCTTCCTCTGGCAGAAGCAACACAGGCGGCAAGAGGTGAGGACATCTACGCCAGGTTATTCACGAATCTGTGGCCGAATGTTATAAACAGTGAAGCGGCAGTATTGTCGCAATCGCGGGAATGCGTTCAGATTCGGGATTGGTTGTGTCGCGCAGTCGACTTGCGAAATCTGTTCCGGGTGATCATCCCCAAGGAGGGCGACTATGTCATGGAGGGTAAATGGCGGAAGGGCGAAACTTACGAAGAGCGGAATCCCAACAATGTTGTGTCACCCGAGCACATCGAGAGCTTCGTACGCCCGCTGCTTACCTATAAGGGAACAGGAAACGTTCGAGAGAAGGCCATCATCTATGTCACTAACTGATGACGCAAATGATGCATTCCCCGCAAGTCCCGTTGTTTCGCCTCCGCCATGGCTGATCCCGGTGATGCTGTTCGCTGCAGGTGTAATTGCTTTTGGGTTGTACACTGGTTTGAGCCGTCTGGCAGCACCATGGAATAGTCTTGGGCTGCCAGTATCGTGTGTGGGACATGCGTGCCTGTTCTTTTCTATATTTCTATCGATGTTCGACGTCTTTTGCCGCGCATCCCGCCGCAGACAGTTGGCGGAATTTTTGGGCTCAGATGATGAAGAGAACCCTTGGCGTCGCGCGGCTCTCCATAGCAGACATTCGAGCAAGCGGTATGCGACAAAGGAGCTCCCCGATACGTTCAGATGGACTATCGAAACGTGGCGTGATGCATTAAACCAGCGAACCGCGATTGGACTCTTACTTGCCGCCGGGCCTGCAGTGGCAGGGTTTATCGAAGGGACAAGATCGCTCAATTTGACCGGAGCAGGAAGCTATTTTGTCGGATTTTCGGAAGTCTATACTCCACTCCTTGCTGGATCACTTGAATCATTCTTCACGGGGTCTGTACTTTGGATTAACCGCTGGAGATGGGACAAGCTGTTTTGTGAATGGTACCACAAGGCTTGCGGTGAGTTGCAGGCGTCTCCGACTGAGCAGGAGGAAGTCTCTTCGCAAACGGATCGGCAACCCAGCCAAAAGAGTGGAACACAGGCCAATCCGCCGGACCCAATTAAGCCAATCGCTGGAGAGACTGGTTCTGGGACAAATACAACCGAACCTCCAGTAAAACCGAAACCGGAGACGCCGCCATGGGGTGTCGATGCTGATGATGGTCCTGTGAGTATTCCTGTGAGTATTCCGCAGGGAGACGAATAATGCCGATCGCACAAAAGAACACATTGCGTGCATTTTCAAAGTCGAAATTCGGCACATGGATGTGGATTACTTTTGTTGCGTTCATTGAAGGACTTAATATCGTCGCCTGCGTCGCCTATGAAATGCGCGCACTGAAAATCAACCCATTGGCGGCGCAGTGCATTTTGGAGGTCCATATGCCTCAGGACGTTAAGGAGACTACAAAATCGTTCAATCTTGAGATCAAACCGCTTTCTCCAGTGCCGCGCGAGGGAATCCGCATCAAGCTCAGTCAGGCAGAGTGGCCGGGACTTGTGACACTGCATGAATCATGTTTTCTACATGGTTCCGGAGTGCCAACAACTGTGGCCTATCAGGTTCGTCAGCCCCTAGGGAAAGACACGACGCTCAGGATCCAACTGGAGTCCCAAGGCTCCGTTATCTTTCGTGACCGCAATGTCAAGCCCACTGCGTCCGGACAGATAGAGATGCAAGACCGGATCACGCTCACTTCGTTGATTCGATCACGAGCGAATGCCGAACCGATCGGGCCTTTGCCACCGGGCCCTGAGCCCCCACCCCCAAATCCGCCTGATCCTGCTGAATTCCGCCTGACAGGTCCCGAGTCCGTTGTTGCCGGTGAATCGTTCAAGATCGGAATTGAATCAAAAAACATCCCGGTCGAATTGACAGCTACCTTGACATTGCAGCCGGAGAATGTCAGGGGCCTTCAGTTCTCGGGAGACTTGGCGAAGACAGTCGCAGAAGGAGTCTCCTGGCGGGAAGTGACGATTAAGGGCCAGACACTGGAACGCCGACGAGTCAGTTTTACTGCTGAAGTTTCTTCAGGACTCAAAAACGTTAAGCCCATCGATCCTTTGACGGTCGTCATCGAACAGTCAGTCACATCCCCGGAAACCGCGAAGGTCAACCTGATACTCCTTGATTCCCAGCGGCTGGAGGAGCACTCTGGCATCTGCGATAGACTCAGACAATATGCTAGGGAGCATTCTGAATCACTGTATGCAGGCGACATGATTGTACTGGGCAAGGACAACCCCGCCGTCTTGTCCGGTGATCAGACAACTTTACCCGGAACATCTGCGTTCAGCTATACAAAATCGGACGCTGCGTTTTCACGGGTCGCGGAGTTCCTAGGAAATACACAATCGCGGCTCCCCACGATTGTGATCTGGTTCAGCCATTATCCGGTAGACAAAAAGATTTCGCACCCGCTTCCCGGAAATTTGGACGTGCGAGTATTACTGATTGACGGTCCCGAAGAGAGAGACGACGGATTGAAGGAATGGCTGGGCACGGAAAGCGTAACGTTTTTGTTACCGGAACCGGAATTGATCGTGGATTTCATTGAAGACTTTATCAAACCCAGATAACGCGATTTATTATGAGAATCGAGAGGATGGAATGACCGAAGAAAAACAGCAACCGTCCCGACGCCCGGAAGGATCCTCTGATTCTCAGAGGAAAGCCACGAGCGTTGATCGGAAGGAGTCAAACATTCAAGTCTCCCACGCACCAATGGCACTTCGCATATTATCACGAGTATTATTTGGCCTCACGGTAATTGTCACTGCGATGACTTTTTTGGCTGCTGCACTAGCACTAGCGATAGCGATTGATCAATTACGACATTCAGAGAATTTTCCAAAAGCTGATGTCTCGGGCTCGATTGCCGCAGCGAACACAGAATTAACGAAAGCCATCGCCGAGATTGAGACCATATTGCAGGCCGTAGAATCCGCAAAGATTAAGCCACTCCCGACCAAATAAGCCAAGTAAAAGTACATGTCAGAGATTACTGAAAGTCCGCAGAACATACTCCCGCCGTCACTAGAAGAAGTACGGCTTCAGGGCATTCAACGGCGCGTCAAAACAAACTTCCGCTCGTTTGTCGCCGCAATCTCAATGTTGTTGCTGGCCGCTACCTCGTACTACTTGATTGACGTTTCTAAAGAGCTATCGCGGCAGAAACAAGCCGAGATAGAACGAGAGAGGGTTTTCTCGGCGTATTACGAAAGCGTCGCGACACTACTAAGCATACATGCAACCGTGCTTAATCAACCAAATTTGACGGCCAGCGAGATCCCAGAAATTTTCGCTCGATTCAAAGCAGATGCGACAAATACGCAGATCATTGTTTTGACAAAGCGAAATACTGATCTTAGTAACCAGATTAGCGTCAAGGAAGCAGCCTTGAGTTCCACGCTGTCTCTAGTTAATTCAAAAGAATCGGAAGTGAAGACAAAGGTGAGTGAAATAGCCGAGTTGAAAAAAACAAATAACGAACTCCAGGCTGATATGAAGAAAAGTCCAACTGTGGATGATTCGCGGCATTCGATTGTCATTCTCTTTCACACTAGTTCTTATCCGCTGACCGATGTGTCCGATGACATGAACAGACTGTTTTTGACACACAACTATGGCACGAAGGGCATCGTGCTGAAGGAAGGTGCTCATATTTCACTGGCTCAATTTAACGGTCCCTGGGACAGCGGGATGATGGCGACGCCAACAATTGAAAAAACGATCGATCAACAGGGCGAGCTGGGATCCTGGTTCAAACCACTGGTAGTTGAATCGCGATCGACCATCAATGAGGATGCTGAAAAGCTGATGGATAACCTCGAAAAATTCTGGACGAATCGTCAATTTCTATTTGTCGTGCCGAGTAGTCTGGAACCGCCAGCGGTTGACAATTGGATGCGACCTCGCGATCAGATCCCTCCTCCTAAAAGGATTAACGTCTGCGTGTTGCGTCTCCCGGATTGCCCCGACACTCGAATCGACGCTTGGCGGAATTTCTCCGAATCCTGCGGATCCGGAGTGTTCCTTGAAGTTGTAGTCAAGTCAGTACAAAGCGGCGTTGCAAATGAAAACGCGCGCGTTACAGGTCAAGTACGCAGTTGGGCCGAGCGCTGCCTATTGAAATGGCCTCACAGCACGCTCATTCAAGACAATGCGAGAAAAGATCAATGAATTCGACACGCATAATATGCATGGCTCAGTGTCTTCTGTTCCTAGTTATGGAAACCAAAGTGCAGGGTGGCGAAGTCGTCACGCCGAATGGCACGGTGCCTGAATTTGTGCTGAGCGGAAACTTAGCCAAGGCAAGCCTTCGCTGGTGTGCTGTCGATCGGCTCCCACTGCGGTCGGCCCCCGACGAAAATGCAAAAGTGCTTGGCGAACTTGAGTTTCTGGAACCTGTCACGCTCGCAGAGGGATACCCTGAAAAAAGTCAGGAGCCGTATGCCTGCGATCAGCAAACACGGGAAGCCAATACAGACTGGGCACTTGTTTGCTATGCAATGCCTGGAACCCGGCGGGTGCAGTCTCTCCGGGGCTGGGTTCCCCGACGATATCTTATTGACCGGTTAACTGCGGAATTTGATCCCGAACATAAGGTCCACAAGAAAGCAATCATTGTCGATAATGCAGAATTGTTGCAACGGGGCGAAGTGCTTCAGCCGGTACAGCCGAGCTGGAGTATTCCTGTGGCCCATACAGGTTCCAACAAGAACTCAACCTCGCTCAACCTTTATCGAATGCTCTACGTCTATGCGGAGTTTGGTGGCCAATTGCTTGTCGCCACCCTGCCGGAGATCGAAGACCCGTTATTGTCGGCGAAGCGACTCCGAGAGGACATACTTGGCTGGGTGCCAACCGACAGGGTTGCACGCTGGAATACCAGAGAATGCCTTGAGTGGGATCGGAACAGTTTCTCTGATCGAGAGGTGAAGGGAATGCTCTTCGAGACGGAGGAGGATGCCATCTCCGCCATTACGAAAATCACTATCAATAATCCGTCTGGGGGGGTGGATGCGGCTGAAGAGCCAGAACACGTCGTAGGTAGCGACGGTAAGGTCAATCCGTTGTCAAATGGCGCCCTGCGATTTCACCTGCTGACGAATTTCAGGGAAGCACAGAATCAGCGAACCCGATTTCAAAAGCCAATCGAATGGCAACGTCAAAATCCAAAAAACGAATTGTTTGAATTGGGTTGCGTAATTTCCCTGGATGGAAAAGGTGTAGACATTGAGTCCGAACAGGACAGAATTGCACGTTTGGCGGCCGAAACAGCAGATACCGAAATCTTGTTTGTTATTGACGATACTGGCAGCATGGACGTTGCCCTGATTGCCGTAAAAGACATTGTCCCTCAATTGGTCGATGAAATACGGACCAATGCGGGCGGAGGTAACGTGTTTGTGACCATCGTCTTTTATAACAATGCCGCAGAGCTTGAAAAAGCGGTCCAAGTGACAACTGTAAAACAACTCAAGATCACTGACGACAATGTGGGAACCATCTCAAACACATTAGCACTTCATAAAATGGCACCGCCAGGAAAGTCTCCGCTGGTGCGCGTATTCGACGCGATTCAGGGGGGGCTTAAGGCGGCCGACTTCCAAAGAAACAGTCGAAAAATGCTGTTCCTGCTGGGAGACTGTGGAGACGAACGGGGAATGCCGGAGGAACAAAACCAGCTCACACCGGGGTTGACCAGGAATGCCCGGCAGCAGTTGGAGCGTATCGCCAAGATGTTGCTCCCGCGAGACGGGAGTCCAACCGAGTGCCATATCCTGCAGATGCAGGATCCCGAACTTAACAATGTGGATTCCAAGCCTTATTTTAAAATGCTGCACGGACAGCTGAATGTGGGACTCAGATCTGAGTACTCAAAGCAGCTCCGCGAAATGTTTGAGGAGCACGATGAACGTCCGAATACGGAAGATTTTCTTACGTATGCGTTCTTCGATACGCCAGCACAGCAGGACAACATGCCATTGGGCAAGGAATTGCTTCGGGCGAAGGTAACTAAATTTGTGCAGTCCAACGTTGTCGGGAAGATCATAAATGCTCGCGACAAAGGACAGACGTATCGGAAATTGATCAAGTCTGTCGTTCTGTCCGGGAATGCCGTCGAAATGGCATCGGCTGATCTTGCCGTTCTGAAACGAATCCTCGACCTTGAGGGCGTCAACGATTTCATTACCAAATACAAAGACGTCAAACCATATCAAAGAATGTATGGATGGCACCGATGTCCAGTCGGCAATCCGGGAGTCCCTCAACTCAGGCGGATGGTTCTTGTCAACTACCGAGAACTTGATATCGCAATGAAGATTCTGGGCAAGCTTGAGCTCGAGTATAATGGAGGTCGGGAGATTGATTTTGCAGGCGCTGCGAGAGGGCTATTCGAAGTACAAGCCGGAGGTTTGGCAGATTTTGGTAACGCAAAGACTGATCACGAAAAGGCAAAGATCCTGTTTACGGCTCTTCGGTTTCATTCACCAGTATTCAACATTTTTAACCAAGGTCGCGCGGGTGCAAAGATTGCAATTGATAGCGCGGAGATGAACAAATTGTTCATCAAGCGACGGCTGCTTGAAGCCATCATCGACAAACAGGAAACAACAGCGGAAAACTATGTGCAGGACAACAAAGGCATTTGGCAGTTGAAGACAGGGTTTCAACCGAACATTCGCGATCGCGCATTCACACGGGATGGCACGAAGACAGAGCACTTTTACGTCGATTTCGAAACGGAGTGGCCATAGTGTTCAACGTGAGAAGTGTCTCCTTTGCATACTCCCCGGACTCGGCCAATGTCTTTTCTGATGTCTCCTTTTGCCTCTCGCCGGGCGGCGGGCGGATCTGTGTCCTTGGCCCCTCTGGAATTGGGA
>JBDNFT010000167.1:0-4449 GCA_041689695.1 Planctomycetaceae bacterium
CGTTCGGCAAGCCACGCCTGTTCTTCGCCATCAGCGCCGGCAACATGGATTCGATGATCAATCATTATACCGCCAATCGCAAAGTGCGCAATGACGATGCATATTCGCCTGGTGGTCGCATCGGACTGCGACCCGATCGAGCCACTCTCGGATACTGCCAACGCGCTCGTGAAGCCTATCCTGGCGTCCCGGTGATTGCTGGTGGTGTCGAAGCTTCACTGCGACGCCTGGCTCACTACGATTACTGGAGCGATAAAGTTCGCCGTTCGATTCTGCTTGATGCCAAAGCGGATCTGGTTGGATTTGGAATGGGCGAAGACACCATTCTGGAAATCTCCAGACGACTTGCAGCCGGCGAAACCGTACGTGACCTCCGCGACATGCGCGGCATGGCGTATGTCCTGGGTGCGAAGGAATCACAAGAACGCTTCGGTGAGCCCGGCAGTGAGCCGACTTATCTGCGGCTGCCAAGTTTCGAAACTGTGGCATCTGACAAACCCGCGTTTGCCGAAGCCACCAAAATCATTCATAACGAAACGAATCCCTACAACGCAAAAGGACTCGTGCAGTTCCATGATCGCCAGGCCGTTGTCTGCAACCCTCCGCGGCTTCCGATTTCACAGCCTGCCATGGATTCGATTTACGGCCTGCCCTACACACGCAAACCGCACCCATCGTATACCGAAAAGATCCCTGCGTTTGAGATGATTAAAGATTCCGTCACGATCATGCGTGGCTGCTTCGGTGGCTGTACGTTTTGTTCGATCACCACGCATCAGGGCCGCATCATTCAGTCTCGCAGCCACGATTCGGTGATTGGCGAGATCGAAGAAATGACTCAGGACCCACAGTTCAAAGGTGTCATCAGTGACATCGGCGGACCAACGGCCAACATGTATGAAATGCGATGTTCGCGGCCCGAAGTCGAAGCCAAATGCCGACGGCAATCCTGCGTCCATCCGACGATCTGCAAGTTGCTGGGAACAGATCACGGGCCTCTGGTGAAGCTAATGAAAGACGCTCGCGAGACACCAGGCATTAAGAAAGTGTTCGTTGCCAGTGGAATCCGCATGGATCTGGCGCGTCTTTCTCCGGAGTACATGCAGGATCTGGTTCGACATCATGTCGGTGGCCATTTGAAAGTCGCGCCGGAACACAGCGACGCCGGAGTTTTGAATTTGATGCGAAAACCGGCCAGCGATGATTTTGATCAGTTTGCCGAAGTCTTTAATCGCGAATCCAAGGCCGCTGGCAAGAAGCAGTACATCATCCCGTACTACATCGCCAGCCATCCCGGCAGCGATCTGGACGCGATGATTGATCTGGCTCTGTTCCTGAAGCGAAACGGTTATCGTCCGGATCAGGTGCAGGATTTTATTCCCGCTCCATTCGACGTGGCCACTGCGATGTATTACACGGGAATAGATCCGTTCACAAAGAAGCCCGTGTATGTGGCTCAGCATCTGCGTGATCGAAAACTGCAGCGAGCTTTGATGCAGTTCTTCAAGCCGGAAAATTATTTCGACGTCCGCAAAGCGCTGGAACAGGCCGGGCGACAGGATCTGATCGGCTCGGGCTGCGATTGCCTGATCGCATCGAATCCTCCTCGTGAGGCTCTTGATAAACGCCGAGCCGATGCGAACACCCGAGTCCGCGGCGAATACGTTCACACCATTCCAGCCGCAGGCTCATCCCCAGGACAAGCCTCATCAGGACAAAAATCATCGCCAGTGCATGCCTTATCGCCTGCGAAGGGAAAAGGCTCAAAGAAAGAGTCTCGCCACAAACCCGGCAAAGGCTATCGCCCGGGCCGTTCGAGCGCGAAGGATTAAGGAATAGGCCGATATAAAGTATGTCAGCCTTTCCTGGCTGACTCGTTCTTTTCATGTCAGGCTGGAAAGCCTGACGTACGTTTCGGGACTGTTCTTAAGTACCCTTTGACAAATCGTTCGGCTTGATTCGTTTAATGGCCAGCCAATGGCGTAGGCGGTCAGAAATTTTGCAACCGAACTGACTATCGATCCGGCCGGAATGCGATTTGCACCGTCGAAACGGCAGTCACCGAAAATGTCGAAATTGGCAGTGTTATTGTTTTTGAGAGGTATGTAATGTCCGTTCAGACCGACAAAGAGCAGTTTTCGTTTCAGGCTGAAATCAAACAATTATTGCACTTATTGTCGCATTCTTTGTATCAAAACCGCGAAATTACGATTCGCGAGTTGGTTTCAAACGCTTCCGACGCGCTCGATAAGTTCCGCTTTGTCTCGTTGACATCGGGGCAGAAAACAACCACGGACGACCTGCGGATTTCAATCGAACCGGACAAGGCAAATCGCGTCCTGACCATCCGTGACAACGGCATCGGCATGACACATGCCGAGCTCGTCAGCAATCTTGGCACGATCGCCCGCAGCGGCTCCCTGGACTTCCTGCAGAACGCCAAAAAGTCCGGAGATGAATCGGCAGACCTTTCATTGATCGGCCAGTTTGGAGTCGGTTTTTATTCAGCGTTCATGCTGGCTGACAACGTCGAAGTCGTGACACGCAGTGCCAGCGAAGACAAAGGCTGGCGTTGGGAATCCACTGGCGGCGGCACGGTTACAATCAGCGAAATTTCAGAGCCCGTAGAACGCGGCACCAGTATTCGATTGCACCTTAAAGACAAGCTTGAGGAATTTACAGACCCAAGCCGATTGAAATACATCCTACGCAAGTATTCCACCTTTGTGCCGCACGCAATTTATGTGGCGGATGAGCACATCAACGATCAGCCGCCAATCTGGGTGGAACCCAAAAACACTCTGACCGATGAACAGTATCAGAACTTTTATGAATATCTGACGCACTTTCCCGGCCAGAAACCACTGTGGCATCTGCATCTGTCTGCGGATTCACCGTTCCAGTTTTACAGCATCCTGTACTGCCCGGATCAGAACCTTGAGAAGATGGGTTTCAGCCGAGCGGACCATGGACTGCATTTGTGCGCCAAGCGAATTCTGGTACAGAACGACAACCGCGACCTGCTGCCGGATTATCTTCGCTTCCTGCGCGGTATCGTAGATTCTGCTGATCTGCCGCTGAATGTTTCACGCGAAGCGCTGCAGGACAACACTGTCTTCCGCAAAATGCAGCGCGTCATCACAAAGAAGGTTCTTGATCACTTCGACACTTTTGCAGAAGAACACAAGGAAAAATACACCCGCTTCTATCGTGAGTTCGGTGTGATCCTTCGTGAAGGTATTTCCACTGACCATGAAAACCGTGATCGCATCGCAAAACTTCTGAGATTCGGATCTACGAATACGGCCGACCTGATTTCATTGGAAGAGTACTGCAGCCGAGCGAAGGAAGGGCAGGAACAAATCTATTTCGCATGTGGTACTGACGCTGCCGCCGTTATGCGAGATCCCAATCTGGAAGTGTTTCGATCACGCAATCTGGAAGTATTGATCCTGACCGATCCTGCGGACGAATTCATTCTTTCGCACGTTGGGGAGTTTAATGAAAAGCAGATTGTGTCTGTCGATGCCGCAGATCTGAAGCTGCCACCGAAAGTTGATGAAGCATCAAAGACGGATGAAGAAAAAGCAAAAGATGAAAAAGATCAGCAGGATGCGCCGGCCAACTTTGATGAACTCATCAGCATGATGAAAGAATCACTCGGCGATCAGGTGCAGGATGTGCGTCGTTCCGAACGTCTGACCGAAAGTCCATGTTGCCTTGTGAACGCCAGTGGGTCAATGAGCACCACGATGCAACGTGTACTACGAATGAATACGCCCGAATTTGAGATGCAGAAAATGATTCTGGAGATCAACCCTGCCTCTCCGCTCATCAAACGACTGTCTGAACTGGTTCCGAATTCGGACAACCGTCGTTTCATTAGTGACTGTACAGAACAGTTGCACGCCAACGCGATGATCATGGCTGGTCTTGCACCCAACGGTAACGAAATGGCCGCCCGCCTTCAGAGCTTCATGCTGGAACTGGCAAGCAACAAGTCTTCGATCGTGATGTAGGTCGTTGGCTTACGGCGAAACAAAGTTCACAGCCTGTAATCGTGTCAGTTTTTTTCAACGGCTTCGTTACATCAGCGATCGCTCCGCCACTGGATCGGACTGGATTGATCGCTCCACCCTCGGAGGCCGGACCAAGCGCCGCGTCGTTCCCACAAGTTTAGTGCGGCACCACGCCAACAAACAATCAACACCCACTGCCCGCGACTCCGGAGCTGCGTCGCTCCGCTCCCGGACCCGGCCTGTTGAAAATTGCGAATTGCGGTTGTTTTTTGATCACACGAGAATTGTTGCGCAAGGTTTTGCGTGGCACAAACAACTGAGGTACAGGGCTTACAACGAATCAATGAATTCCTTGTATGGCAAGACTATTAAAACACAAATCGCATTTGAAACAGGAGGGCGCAGAGAGCGCAGAGGAGTCACGAAGAAA
>JBDNFT010000168.1:0-1837 GCA_041689695.1 Planctomycetaceae bacterium
CCGCCGTGTTCGTTCGCACCTTGCCAAGAACGGTACGCTCGATGTGGCCTTCTCCCTGGCACAACAGGATCGGCACACAGAAGTGGTGCCTCTTGTTCCAGTAGAACAAGGAGCACACGACGCGATCGACATCAGTATGACACCCAAAAACTTGGACATTGCAAACTCCCGATTATTCAAGAATAGTTAGTCCGCCGAGGTTCATCCTCAAGTTTTCGAAAGTTACGTATTCCCGATATCCATGTGGATTCCAAAGTATTAAAGTGCCCGACAGGCAGGCTTCAGCATCTACGCCGATACATCCATCAGACTTTGGCATTTTGGAAACTATGCCTTCGGCTGGGAAGAGGTCGGTAACGACGTGAAGCGTTTTGGAACCTTCAATTTTCAGATCAATGGAAACGTCGATTCTACATGAGCTTTCGAGCGATCATTTCTAATGTCATAAATTGCTATGGCTTCGGCGGCTCGGCAGGCACACTTTCCGTCTACAAATGTAATTTGAGAACAGGCGTTTTTCGATCAAATCCCAGTCTTCTTCTGAGCGAACCTCATTTTGGAGCCGTTTAAGTTCGTTTCGGCTGCCGCACCGTAGTGGATCTTGCCAGAAATCCTGCAAGTGCATGGAATTCTGGCGAATCCCACGACCAGTGCAAACGCCAGTCAAAATTGGCTCCCTGGCTACGGGAGAGTCCTGCGGAACCGGTCGATTGCGATTGTGTTTGACAGCTATGCTGCGTATCACTCTGCCCAATGCGGTGTTTGAGAATTTGCTTGACGCCCCTGATTCTCCCTCCTCCCTGACTGAATTCTGTCCAGATGACTGCCATCGACCCCGTGGTTGCCCGCGAAGCCGCTCGCCGCCGAACATTCGCCATCATTTCGCATCCGGATGCGGGAAAAACAACGCTCACGGAAAAACTGCTGCTCTACGGCGGATGTATCGAAACCGCCGGTGCCGTTCGCGGCCGAAAGAACCAACGCGGCGCGACATCTGACTGGATGGCACTGGAACGTCAACGCGGAATTTCGGTCAGCTCGACGGTACTGGCCTTTGAATTCGAGGGGTGCCAGATCAACCTGCTCGACACACCTGGCCGCAAAGACTTCAGCGAAGACACCTATCGAACACTTGTCGCCGCAGACTGTGCCGTCATGGTGCTGGACCTTGCCAACGGTGTCGAAACTCAAACGGAGAAACTGTTCAACGTCTGCCGACTTCGCAAAATCCCGGTCCTGACCTTTGTTAATAAAGTCGATCGCCCAGGCAAGGAGACGCTGGATATCCTGGAAGACATCGAATCGAAACTCGGCATCATTCCTGTGCCGGTCAACTGGCCACTGGGAACAGGTTTTGATTTTCGCGGCGTCATTGAACTGGCGACCAGAAAGGCGGCAATTTTTGAAACTCGCGACAACATGCACCGCCTTGAAGCACGTGTGCAGGACCTGGCCGACATTGACCCGGCAGTCATGCCGCCCGGAATCGTCGCACAGGCTCAGGAAGAAGTCGATCTTCTGGAAGTGGCTGGAGCAGACTTCGATCGCGAGCGATTTTTGAAGGGCGAGGTCACGCCAGTCTTCTTTGGAAGTGCGTTGACCAATTACGGCGTGGAACAGTTTCTGCGTGGGTTCCTTGGCTTGTGTCCAACACCACGCGATCGTATGAGTGACGGTGAACCAGTGCCGGTGACTCGACCAGAATTCTCGGGCTTCGTCTTTAAAATCCAGGCGAATCTGGATCCGAAACATCGCGACCGCGTTGCTTTCGTGCGCGTTTGTTCTGGAACGTTCCGCCGCGACATGGAAGTCTTCCATCCACGCACGGGTAAGAAGA
>JBDNFT010000169.1:0-7955 GCA_041689695.1 Planctomycetaceae bacterium
GCGTGATCCTTGTTGCGACCCACCAAGATCAAAGACTCGCTGCATGATTGGTTCGGACTTTCCGGGATCGCTGCCCATCATGCCGTTGCTGACTGAGATCGGAGTTGGCGGGAACCACCAGGCATTTTCATCCAGCCAGCGTGGCAACGGAGCGATACCTGAAGCGTCTTCGAGGGGATAATCCAGCCAACGCTGCATGTCGATTTTTACCGTGAGCAACGGAGTCTGGTACGCAAGGCCGCTTGAATTGCATTGATCTATTGATTGACGAAGAATCTCTTTTGCGTTTTCGGCACCTGCGGCGAACCACAAGCGACTGCCTTCGTGGATCATATATGCATGGCTAATCCGCATGCCGGAAGTCTCAGCGAGTTGTCCGACTTCCTGTGGTGGAACGTTGACTCGAATCATTGGACGCCCGTCTTCTTCTGACAGTGTAATGATTTCATCAATATTCGGAGGCACATTTCCTGCGTGCGTCATGAAGTGGTGGAGACTGCGGAGCAAGTCGGGATTCTCGCTCACTTGAACGCCGCCGTAGAAAACACCACCCGACGAATCGGACCAGCCAGCTTTGGCGAGGAGTTCCAGGTTGCGATGATCGGCGATACCAGCGAGCGTTTCTGAAAGCACGCGGGCGGCATCGACCATGCCAGGATCGCCTTTTGATTCGCGATCAATCTCTTCCTGCAACCATGTGCCAGTGGCCAGCAACGCTGCTGGTGCTTCTTCAGGAAAACGCAGGCAGACGTGAATCGTGGCCGCTGCGTTATCGTTCAGGATCGGAGCAAACTGACTCAGGCCCGCGGCAGACTGGAGCTGTTTTGTCAGTTCACTGTTGTTGCGTGAGCGAATTCGAAACTCGCCACGCAGCGAGTCGTCATCGGCAGATGCAAAACGCATCCAGCCGGAAGAGTTATCGATATCGAACAACACGGCTTTGCTCAACGCGAGGCCCAGTTCGCCGGACGAACGTCGCATATTGCAGGTCGTTTCCGGTTCGTCATCGTGTTGCTGAAGCTGAGTGCCAACCGCAGCGCTCAGCATGTTCCATCCCAGTTGTCGGATGCCGATCGGAATCCGATCGAGATAGGCGTCGAATCCGAGATCATTTTCAGAACTAATACTGGTGGTTACCGAACCTGAAGTTGGCAGTTCCATTTCGAGTAGTTCTTCGAATGCTGCTTTGTACAGAACATTGTCGTAGTAGCGACCATACTGAGTATACGATTGATTGTGCTGCAGAAATTTCTTGCCGTCCTTTTCGATGATTTTCTGTTCGTTCTTCCAGCCATCGGGTTGTTGATTGTTATTGCTGGTCGTAATTTGAGATTCATCATAGCCTTCGGGCAATGGTGATTCGCTTGAAAACCGGTAGCTAGATTTGTAGCAATTGTTTCCCAGGTCTTCCATAAAGCCATTGGTGCCATAGTTCGCCTTTTCGCCATTCATAAGGCGACGTGCATCGGCTTCATCAACGACCGGTTGAAAACTGATGGTGTCGTATGACGGGATGAGCCCAGTCACCATGTACCATGCCACGCCATAAACCGGGTCATCGACTTTGGGTTGCGACCCCGCGAGCTGTTCCTGGATATTTTCTGAACCGAATTGTGAACGCATTGTGGCACCGATTTCGAGTCGTTCGGTCAGGTTCAATACGTATTCCATTGTCTTTTGCTGAGTCACATTTCGAAGATAGCCAATCGCGATTGGCTTATCGGCAATTTTGCCCTTCAGTTGGGCTTTCGCGATGCGAGGAGTCGCGCCCGCGAACAGCAGGAGGAACACCAGAACTCGGAAAGCGGCTGAGCGAATGACGACGTAAAGCATACTGAAATTGTCCAATCGGCAGGCAAACGGGCGTGGCATTTCACATAGGTCAGCAAAAACAGATGCGCATCGATTGCGGATTTGTCTCTGCGATTCGAGGAAATCTCAATGATTCTGGACGAAAAACTCAGTCAAGAACAGCGATCTCTCATCTCGGAGCGTCGCTGAATCGCAATCCGATCACGCAGCAAGAATGTGATTTTATCGCAAAATCGCCTATTTCAACCACGACCTGCTGAGAAAAGTCCTGCGTAAAAACCTCCCAGACAGCGGGATTGTTTCCGACTCGTCACAGGTTCTCGTAAAATACGCCAGCCGCGCAGTATTGGGATTCTGAGGTTGCTAAACTGCCACGCCAAATTGACTTTCAGGGAGGCGGTAGTTTTTCGACACTTCTAAAGTGTCGATCCTTGTGTTACTGAAGGCTGCCGCGAAATACTGTCATAAGAAATTAAGTGACGTCTTCAGATTTGAAGCGGCACCGGGACCGATTTTTCACTGAGTACATTCATGTCGCAAACTTCTCCTCGTGACGTCGTCATCACTGGCATTGGCATTCTCTCGCCGCTCGGAATCGGACGCGATGCGTTCTGGTCCAATATCGCGGATGGCAAAACCGGTGTGAAGAAAGTTGAGCTGCTGTCCTACGTTGCAGCTCCTGGTTGTATTGGCGGTGAAGTCAGCGACTTCAATGACGAGACTGCCAAAAAACAGCATCTTAAGACGCTGCGAAAAAGTCTGAAGGTGATGTGCCGCGAAATTCAGATGGGCGTCGCCGCATCGCTGCAGGCGATGGAAGATGCGGGCTTGGCACCCGGTGCCGTTGCTCCAGACCGGATCGGTGTTGGCTTTGGCGCGAATCTGATGTCCAGTCCGCCGGAAGTCCTGAACGGCGCAGCATTGAAATCCATGTCCGTAAAGAACGGTCGGCCGCAGTTCGATTTTGATCGCTGGGGCGAATTTGGCATCGCTGGGATGGAGCCGTTGTGGTTGCTGCGCTATCTGCCGAATATGCCAGGCTGTCACATCGGCATCGCATTGGATGCTCGCGGTCCAAACAATTCTATCACTCAGGATGAAGCGTCAGGCGGATTGGCGATCGCTGAGGCTGCCAACATTATTCGTCGTGATCGGGCGGATGTGATGATTACGGGTGTTACAGGAACGAGATTGCACCCTGTAAAATCGTGTCATAGCTACCACTGGGATGTTCTGGCTGACGGCCCCGCCGAAACTCGCGTACGTCCTTTCGATGCACACCGCACAGGTGAAGCCGTTGCTGAAGCATCCTGCGCATTAATTCTTGAAGCTCGATCCCATGCCGAAGCTCGTGGTGCAAAGATTCTGGGAACAGTGCTCGGTTGTGGTGCCAGTGCCGTTTCCAGCCGCGAAGGCCATCCAGACGAAGCTGCAGCAGTCTTTAACGCGGCGACAGCCGCCATGGCTCGTGCAGGCGTGACCGCGAAGGATCTCGGGCATATTAACGCCTGTGCCTCCGGACATCCGCTGCGAGACCGCTACGAAGCAGCCGCCTTGCGCCGCATTCTTGGTGATCAGGCTGACTCCGTTCCTGTGACAGCTTTCAAGAGCTTCATGGGAAGTACTGGCAGCGGTGCGGGGTTGTGCGAGATCGCCGCATCATTGCTGGCCGCTCAGCACGGTGTGATTCCGAAGACGCTGAATTTTGCGACTCCGGACGCGGAACAGCCGCTCAACGTGGTACACGGCGAGCATCAAACAACAACGAATGGCCTGTTCCTGAAGACCAGTGTGACTCGCGTTGGTCAGGCCAGTGCGGTGGTGATTCAAGCCTGAAGATCGCTCGGTCAATAAGTGTCGAGACTCAATCAGCCGCAGAGCGCCAGATCCCGGTTGACGTGGAACCGGGCGCTAGCGCGTGGCGGCTGATAAGACAATAATAAACTGCGCGATCCTTAGAATGCCTGATCTGCTTCTGTCTCTGGATTCGCGGTGCTCGCTGAAGCGTCCACCGGCCAGCCAAGCGATCGGTGAAGTGTGAACTGGGCAACGTTATAGTCGGCAACCGAGCGTGTGTATTCGCGCTGGGCGTGTGTCAGTGCCTGAATGGACTGCAGCGCTTCGATTGGAAGCCCTTGCCCATTTTCGATCCGGTCCCAGTTGCGATTAAATGAATCCCTAGCCGCACTCACCGCTTCTTCTGCCGTCTGAATCTGCAGCCAGCGTGATTGAGCCTGAGCATGTGATTCGACGATTTCGCGGGCGACCTGATCCATCAGGGCAATTTGTTTTGTGCGGTTCTGGACGATGCGAGCACTTGCTTCGCGTCGAGCCGCCTGTTCGCCGAATCCAAGTTGCCGCAATTCCCAGTACGCGATGGCATCCGCATCTAAACGATCACCACCGTTCTGCAGATTGCTGCCGAGGCCACCGGAAAGTCCACCATAACTGACGCCCAGCAGTACGCTTGGAATCAACGGTGCGTAACGTTCGCGATTCAAACGCTCCACAGCTTCACACACCAGATGACGCGACTCTGCGATCTCAGGTCGGTTCGACAGGCCAATTGAAACCAGACTCTGCGCTGATGAGTTCATGTCAACCATGGTGATGGGATGCAGATGGGTCTCCGCTGGTTGTAGTAACTGGGCGTACTCCCAGCGGACCTGCTGCGCCAGTCTTGCTGATGCCACCTGGACGGCTTCATCCGCGCGTTGCCGTTCGTTTTTCCGCATCGAGAATTCTGCGCGGGCTCTGTCGTGGTCGGACGTCAGTCCCTGGCCCGCAGCGGCAAACTCCCGAGTCACACGTTCCAGTTCCTGAGCCTGCAGCATCGCCTCACTGGCCACAGCATGTTCCTGTGAAGCTCGCAGCAATTGCATATAGGCCAGTGATGTCGCGAGCAGGCTGTCGTTGGTGGCGGCCCGGGCGCTTGCGTCACGAGCTCGCATGGTTTGTTGGGCGATACGCGGCTGAAAAACGGCGTCGGTCACATGAAATTGTGCTAAGACGCCGGGCACTGCCGGAGAACCTGCGCCCACAGCATTCGCACCGAAACCAGAATAGAATGAACCACGACTGGTTTCGATGACACTCCCGGCAACGTCCTGGATTCGACCTTCATGCTTGTTGTAGTTCGCACCCGCTCGCAGTGAAGGCAGCCAAAGCGTTTCTGCACGATCCATTTTTGCGCGTGATTCTTCGATTTGCGCATTCGCAAACGCAATCTGTGGACTGCGACCGGCTGTCAGCATGAGTGCAGTGGACAGATCGATTGTCTGAGCTGATTCTTTTGTGAGCTGGGCAGCGTCGCACGATGTTTCTTCGGTGGAACTACTCTCTGCGGAAACCAGCGTGATGTCGCCCGGTTTTCTACTGGACTCTGCAATGCTGGTGGAGAATTGCCGGGACGCTTGGTGCTCAGGATCGCCTGCTCCGGATTCTCCTGATTCGAAGAGCGAACAGCGAATCTCCGGAACGCATTCTTTGCGAGCAACACTGGTACTGTGACAGCCTGTGCCTGCACAGCAGATCAGCAGTGATGCAGCGATGGCGTATTTTCGCGATAACCTAGCCATCCATGGCACTCCGAGATCAGCAGTATCTGCCGGTTCTCGCAACGCGACATCCATGCCGTTCGCCGACCAAGAGCAGACCATACGCTCATCATCGGATAGTGCAACGCGGCAAAATCAGTCTGCACGCGCCTTGCGGCATAACCCGCGAAACCCGTGAAACCGGCGTAACCCGACTAACCGATTTCATCGGACCCGCAAACAGTAGTGTTATTTTGGTGCCGACTTTTCCACGTTCTGTCCGTCTGAAAAGGCAGCGGCATTGGCAATGAGTATTTCTTCCGATCCATCCAGACCGGACAGAATTTCGACGTCTGTCTCAGAACGGACACCGGTCTGCACGCGCTTCCGCAGAATGGTTCCATTGGGTGTCACAGTGACGCTGAAGGACTGACCATCTTTCGAAACAATTGCAGATCGTGGCACGGACAAGACGTCGGCTCGTTCGGCGACAGTGAGTTCCACCTGCACGTACATGCCGGGACGCAGTGTTCCGTTGGGATTTGGCATGTCGATTTCGCAGCGCAGCGATCGCGTCACTGACTGCAATGCCCATCCCGTGCGGGCAACGGTGCCGTCAAATGTCATGTTCCCTTGTGATGAAATTGTGACTTTTGCAGGGCGACCGACTTCAACCAGGACCGCATCGGCCTCAGGCACATCGACAAATAATCGCACGGTGTCTGCCTGCACAATGACGAAGAGCGGAGTATCTGCCGCGCTTCGAGACGGCTGAACTAGAAAGCCCGGATCAATATGGCGTTCAGTAATGATGCCGTCAAACGGAGCTGTGATCTGCAGATAGCCACAAAGAGCAGAGACGCGATCCTGATCCGACTTAGCCACACGCAGATGAGCCTTCACAGCCTGCACATCGGCTTGTGCTTTTTCGATGGCGACGGCCGCTTCTTGCAATGATGCTTCGGCCGACTTCAGGCGGGCATCAGCCTCCGAGCGACCGGCATCGGCACTCTTGAGCTGAAGTTCGGACTCTTCCATCAGTTTTCCAGTGACCGTTTTTGCCTCAGCAAGAACCTTGATTCGGTCGAATTCTGATTTCCAGCGATCATACTGAGCCCGTGCGCGGTGCTGTCCGGCGATACTTTCTTCAACGCCGGCGTTGGCGGATACTTGCATGGACTCGCACACTCTGACAGCGGCTTCAGCCTGAAGTACTTCCGCATCGACTTGCGCCACCATCGCGAGTTTTTGATTAAGTTCTTCGTCAAACTCCGGAGACGACAGCACAGCCAGCGTCTGGCCGGGTTGCACAACCTGACCATCGGCATTTCGTGATGGTCCCGTGACGCGGTCGCCGATATCAACCAGAATCCGATCTACATAACCGCCGAGTTTGGCATGAATCGGCGTGGTATTGAAGGCCTCGATTCTCCCTGGCTGAACCGTTTTCTGTGTGATGGTCTTGCGAACCGGTCGCGATGTGGCAACTCTTGGCAAGGCCATCGTAGTCGATGTGGTTCCTGTCGCATCTTGCGGCAACTGCGGCCTGCAGCCAGCCGCAAACAGTCCTGTACTAACGACGATTGCCAAAAGTATCCCAATATTTCGACGCATCAAATCTCTCCTGCGGACGAATGATCCTGATCCATTGGATGCAGGGAAAGTGACGCCACGGAACGTCGTCCCTGAATCATGGCAAACACTGCGGGCAGAATGAACAGCGTCGCCACAGTAGCCGCGAGCAAGCTTCCCATCACGGCGCGGCCCAGTGGCGCGGTTTGCTGGCCGGATTCACCCAATCCCAAAGCCATTGGAAGCATACCTGCCAGCATTGCACAACTTGTCATCAGAATCGGACGCAATCGCCCGACGACAGCGTTCTCAGCGGCTAACACTGACGACTCACCTTCACGTCGGCGTTGTTCAGCAAAGGTCACAACCAGAATCGCATTGGCCATCGCCACACCCAAGCCCATGATGACTCCAATGAACGACTGAATATTCAGAGTAGAATGACTCAGCCACAACATCATGCCAGCTCCGGCCAGCACGGCTGGCGCGGCCGACACGGTGACCAGTGACAACCGGAACGACTGATAGTTTGCAGTGAGCATCAGAAAAATCGTTAGTAGCGCCAATAGCAAACCGACGCCAAGTCCACTCAGCATTTGTCGCAGCGGAGGAATCTGCCCGCGTAGTTCGTAGGTAATGCGTCCTGCTTTCGCTGGTGCTGGCTGACCCGGCACGGCATTCTCCAGAGCCGCTTTGTCGGTGATGTCTTTTGCCGCGTCATCATCTTTCTTGACCTGTTCAAGCGCCGCGATCACTCGACCGGACACGCTGCCCAGATCGGCTTCGGCAATGTTCGCTGTGAGCGACAATTCACGTTTCATGTTGTAACGATCAAACTGCCCCGGCATCGTTCCCTGAGTGATCTGAGCAACGTCACGCAGGAGAAGGGAATTTCCGCCGTTGTCGAGCACGGGAATGGTTCCCAGATCATCCAGCGAGGACATTGCGGCCTGAGGAATCTCCACCTGCACTTGGTATCCAATGCCACTCTTGGGGTCAGGCCAGTAATTAGGCACAAGGAAACGACTGGAGGAA
>JBDNFT010000170.1:0-2502 GCA_041689695.1 Planctomycetaceae bacterium
CAGGAAGGCATCATCGACTCCATGCTGATTGGATTGTTGTGCCGAGGCCACATTTTGCTGCACGGTGTGCCTGGTCTCGGCAAGACACTGATGGCCAGAACGCTTGCCACCACGCCCAACATGGACTTCAAACGCATTCAGTTTACGCCGGACCTGATGCCATCTGACATCACCGGCACAGACGTGATGGAAGAAGATCCGTCAACTGGTCGGCAATTGCTGAAGTTTATGCAGGGACCGATCTTCACGAATTTTCTGCTCGCCGATGAAATCAATCGCACGCCTCCCAAAACACAGGCGGCTTTGCTGCAGGCAATGCAGGAAGGAGAAATCTCCATTGGTCGCGAGACTTACAAGCTGAAACCACCGTTCTTCGTGGTGGCAACTCAGAACCCCATCGAAATGGAAGGCACATATCCACTGCCCGAAGCTCAGCTGGATCGCTTCATGTTCAGCCTGAAGGTGAAATACCCCACAGTGGATGAAGAGATTCAGATCATCAAGGGAACAACAAGTACGCTGTCGTCAAAGGCCGATCAGGTCATTGCTGCGGACGAATTGCTGCGACTGCAGGAGCTGATTCGTGGAGTCCCCGTCGCCGATTCTGTCGTGCGTTACGCTGCCACGTTGACGGCCGCAACTCGACCGGGTCTCGGCGTCGGTGATGCGACTTTGCACAAGTACATCAACTACGGAGCCAGTCCGCGAGCGTCGCAATACGTCGTCCTTGGCGCCAAGGCGCGAGCGATCATCGAAGGACGTTACCATGTGGATTTTGCGGATATCCGGGCCATGGCTCACAACGTGTATCGTCATCGTCTTGTGCTGAACTTCCACGCTCGCGCGGATGGATTGGATGCGGATGCGATCATTGATCGGTTATTGAAGGGCGTGAAGGAAGGATGAAGTGTTCTGTGTTCATCCGAAAGATCAGTCTAATCAGTCGGATAGGACTGATCAGACTGATCTTGATGGAAACAATAATGCAGATTGAATGCCCAAAAACCTCAAACTGAAATCCCCATGACCAGCGACCTGAAATCCTTCACTTCCCCAACGCTGTTCTCGAAGCTCGACAGTTTCGAACTCCGTGCGCACGGGATCGTGGAAGGCTTTATGCACGGGTTGCATCGGAGTCCGTTTGTGGGGTTCAGCGTGGAGTTCAATTCGCACCGCGAATACGCACCCGGCGATGATCTGCGGCATGTGAACTGGAAAATTTATGCTCGGCAGAAGCGACTGTACGTAAAGGAGTATGACGCTGAAACCAACATGAATCTGTACATCATGCTGGACATCAGTGGGTCGATGACGTGTGCCAACACTGGCATCAGCAAGCTGGACTACGCGTCATCGCTGGCCGCTGCGTTGTCGCATCTGGCATTGAAGCAACACGACGCTGTCGGCATCACATTGTTTGCGGATCAGGTCGTGGCACATTTGCCACCCAAATCGAAAACTCATCAGCTGGAAGAGATTCTTCGGACAATTCAAAACGCTAAGCCAGCTGCCGTGGCAGAAACCGGCCGCGCGCTGCAACAGTGTGCAGAACTGGCGCGGCATCGTGGCATCTGCATTGTCATCAGCGATCTGTTCGACGACACGGATTCATTGATGACGGCAATTGAACTCATGCGATTTCGAAATCACGAGGTCATCGTATTTCACGTTCTCGATCGCTGGGAACGCGACCTGCCACTGGAGGGCAACGTGCGATTTCAGGATCTGGAAACATCGCTTGAACTGACCACTCACGCCGATGGAATTCGAGACAAATACATCCGCGCTGTCACTGAATGGCGACAACAGCTGGATGTGGAGTTCAGAAATCGGTCAGTGGAGCGAGTCGAACTGGTGACGGATGAACCACTGGATAAGGCGTTGCTGGATTATCTGGTAAAGCGAGCCGCAAGTTACTGAGGCAAGCGACCGTGAGAAAGATATTGCGTATGACCAGTTTCAACAGAGTGACGGAAGGCGAGAATCCTCAATGACAACCACTATTGCACGGCCGATCCTGATTTTAGCTCTGATCGTTTTCTCCAATAAACTCAGTGCTGCGGATGAGCCATTTAAATCGGAAACCACAGATATTCAGCTCCAGCGTGAGAAATTAATGCTGGCCGAAATCCACAGTATCCGCGTTACCTCTACGGAGAGCGGATTTCCTGAGCGTTTTGAAGAGAAACCAATCTTCCGCTATACGGACCCGGCGCGAAGCTACGTTTCCGCCGCAGTATGGAAACTCGGCGCCACTGGACGTCCTCGTGCCATCATCACTACGGAACTCCATCGCCAGTTTCGTGGACAACCAATCATTTCGTATGAGTTTCTCTCCTTGACGGAGTCGGAGTTTACCGCCGCAGGTAACGCGGAAACCTGGTCTCCCTCGTCGTCGGCGCTGGAATTCAAGCCTGTGCCCAACGCTCCCACACCTGATGCTGCGCCACGCCGTCGTTTTCTGCAGATGAAGGAGATCGTCAACCGGTTCTCGGGTGAAGA
>JBDNFT010000171.1:0-5987 GCA_041689695.1 Planctomycetaceae bacterium
ACTCCGCTGACTTTCGCAGTTCTGCATTTGGTTCCACGATCCCGACCACTTCGTAGTCCGGTGATTTGCGATAAACCGACAACTTGTTGGCATGAGCATGCCCAACACCGATCTGACCAATCCGAATTCGTGGCTTCGCAGGCACAGCCGCATCCTGCCATGCCGCCACAGAACGCGACATTGCCGACAACGCCAATGCTCCGCCGATCCCTCTCACAACCTGACGTCGATGGTATTTCATATTGTTCTTCTTCGGCTACTGGCGACAGATGCGACACTTCCCCTGCGACTGTATCACAATCCCGGAGAAGAATCTCTCAATCATCGCCGGATCTAAAAACAACAGCAATCCGGCGATCATGAAGGCGAGCGGCATGCGTCAGCTTGCCGGTCCGAAGCAGCACAACAGCTCTGACTCAAGAATCTTACACACGCCTTTTCTTGCAGGAGGATTTTTGAAATTGCCGCAAGGCGAACCCAAGGGCGAATGCCCGCTCCACGGCGTCGCGTGGCCCTGTGAGCAACGTGAAGTTGGTCGTATGTCGCGAGGTCCTTTTCAGCAGAAAGTACCTGCATGCACGCAGACCTACCATCGGCACGACTCCATGCGTATGAATTGGTTTAACAGGAGGGCGGAGAGGGAGCAGAGAAACACAAACTCAAGCTGCGATTCTCTGCTCCCTCTGCGCCCTCCTGTTAAAATATGTGACTTTGACAACTGTCGATTCAACCGCTTTCGCCGAGCCTCCATAACGCTGCGCAACTCACTTCATCGAAACAATTTTGGGGGCTGCAAATCCGACAAAAATGTTGCAATCATTCCGACCAAAAATACCGTTCGCCGCCCCATGGTCGAGACAAGCCTGTTCTTAGGGCGTATCATTTCGAGCATGTCGCTTTTTGAGTCGCATCGATTCTGCACGAAGTAAACTCTCACTCGGCCCCACGAAGCGGGAACGTTCAACGCTCGATCGATGCGTCGATTATTCGTCTGCCTCATCGATCTGAATTCGCTTTAGCTGGCAATCACTTTTCCGCAAATGTTCAAGAGAGCCACGCACAATCCAAGTCGCCATAGCCATCGCGCAGTCTGCATGCTGTGGTTAGCACCTTTTCTGCTTGCTTCATCACTCGTCGCCTCCGCACGGCACCGCCACGACTGGGAGTCCACGCCAATACAATCAGCCTTGGCCTTCACACTTTTTGCCACCGGCTACTCGGCAGCAGCGTTTCATAAATCCACGTCAAAGACTCGCCGCGACCGCCTCGGACAAACTGCATTTTTTGCCTTCATTTCGCTTGCCGCATTTGTTGTGATCATACGTCTGCTGTTTCCAATTCCATCAACACCATTTAATGATCAAACACGCATTAACCACGTTCTGGATGCGTTACTGCTCTGGCCATTTTTTGTGTTCTCACTGACGGCCACCAGCGTCGCGGTATCGTCGCCAACCTGGCGCCATTCGCTCTACATTTCGTTTTCTGCGATCCTCATGTTAATGTTCGCATTATCCATGAACGGTACCTCAAAACACTGGTTGCGATCATTCAACGGTCTCTTCAACTAAACTTCAAACAGCGCCAGTTAACTATTAAGCTTCGCGAATGTGTACGAATGGCGCGAGGTTGTACCGGTGGGCTGACGCCGCACCGCTCGCCGGATCTTTGGTCGTATAATTCACATACATCACAAATCGACGTCATCCGCGAAACTGGCGTCTTCCATGATGATGCGGTAGCGTTCGCTGGCATCTTTGCCGAGGAGTTGGTGGAACGTTGCATCGGCCTCTAACTGACTTTCAATGTTGACCTTCAAGAGAACTCGGGCACGCGGGTCGAGGGTTGTGTCTCGAAGTTGTGCGGCGTTCATTTCGCCCAAGCCTTTGAAGCGAAGGACAACCGCCGTACGGTTGGCGGGCAGTGACGCAAGAATCTCCTCTTTCTCCACGTCGTGGCGAGCGTACATGACGTCCTTGCCAACTTCGATGCGATACAGCGGCGGCTGAGCAATGAAGAGTTTGCCCTGACGAATCAATTCAGGCATGTGACGAAAGAAGAACGTCAACAACAGCGTGGAGATATGATATCCATCACTATCAGCGTCCATCAGAAGAATGATTTTCGCATATCGCAACTGACCCACATCGAAATTTGTGCCGACCCCTGCGCCGAGCGTTTCGACGATGTCACGTATTTCATTACTCTCCATGATCTTTGACATGGTGAGTGATTCGGTATTCAGGATTTTGCCGCGCAGTGGCAGCACGGCTTGAGTTCCCGCTTTGCGTCCCATCACCGCCGTGCCGCCGGCCGAATCTCCTTCCACAATGAACAGTTCTGATTCTGCCGGATTCTTTGACTGACAATCCACCAGCTTCCCCGGCAGATTCGTCTTGCGACCTCCGACCGTTTTCCGCCGAACTTCGGAAACCGCTTCACGACTTGCCTGTCGCGCGCGGGCGGCAAGGACCATGCGCCCCAGAATCACGTCGGCCAGTGACGGATTGTTGTTGAGCCAGTTTTCTAACGCTGCACGAACAACGCCATCGACGGCCGATGACGTCTCGGGATTATTCAGACGCTCTTTTGTCTGCCCCTGAAACATCGGATCGCCAATAAAGACGCTCAGCACACATACGAGCCCTTCGCGAATATCTTCCGCTGAAATCGTCACGCCCCGAGGCTTGAATCCGTGTACTTCCATGTAGTTACGAACGGCCTTCACGACGCCTGCTTTCAGGCCATTTTCATGCGTTCCACCGGCATGTGTACGAATTCCGTTGACGTAACTGCGGATGTTTTCTTCTGTCGAATCTGTCCAGCGCAGGACGACTTCAACCTTGGCATCTTTGTCGTCTTTCGAGGCGAAAAACAGTTGCTCGTGTGCTGGCTTTTTCCCGGCGTCCGTGGTGATCTTTGCGATGTAAGCAACGATTCCATCCGGATGATGCAGTTCGTGAGTTTCCTTCTTAACTTCATCATGAAAGACGATCGTCAAACCACCATGAATGTAGGAGATGTCTTCCAGATGCTGACGTATGGTTTCGCCGTTGAAGAGCGTGCGGCGAAAAATATCGTCGTCGGGTCGAAAGAAAATCGATGTGCCGTGGCCACGGAATGGTTTTACCTTAGCAACCGGACCAATAGGCTTGCCTCGATTAAAAGTCTGCTCCCATTCGAAGCCATCACGTTGCACAGTCGCGATCATTTCCGACGACAACGCATTAACGACAGAGGAACCAACGCCGTGCAAACCGCCACTACGGGTGTAGTTTTTGTCGCTGAATTTCCCACCGGCGTGCAACGTTGTGAGGATGACTTCCAGAGTCGATTTTTTCATCTTCGGATGTTTATCGACAGGGATACCGCGACCATTGTCGTGGACGGTGCAGGAACTTCCGTCCTTGTGCAACGTGACTGTGATTCGATCACACTCGCTTGCCAGAAATTCATCGACGGAGTTGTCAACGATTTCCCAAAGCAGATGATGCAAGCCGCGCGAATCGACTCCACCAATGTACATGGAGGGCCGGCGGCGAACGGGCTCAAGACCTTCGAGGACTTCGATGTCTTCGCCGGTATAGGTAGAACTTGACTTGACTGGTGCTGCCATTTAAGTGTGTCCTGACAATCCTTGTAGGATGAATAAGTGCTTAACCGCCTTCAACGCCGCCAAGTTCGCTCCAGTCAACCAGTTGAATATCGGGTTGAATAATCTCCAGAAACCCCGTTCGCGAACTGGTCTTGATTCCGCGTCCGCCTCGGGATGTCACCTGATATTTCGTTTGACCGAAACTCAGCACACTATCGTTGTCATTGCGAACACGCAGTGCGTCGCTGGGGCGAGTCAGTTGCATAACACCCAGCAACTCATCGCCAGCCTCCAGCTTGATACCCCGAACACCCTTGCCGGCATTGCCGAGAACCGGCACGTCTTCGATCGAAAAATGCAGAATCCTGGCTTTCCTTGAAGCCATAAACATGGTCTCGGCTTCGCGCACCAGATCAACATACGCAACTTGATCAGTCTTACCGAGTCGACAGAACTTACGTCCGGATTTTGTGGACGGAGTACGAAACAATTCAAACGGAAGACGCATCACCTGTCCGCTTTTTGTCGCAATCAGCAGTGTCAGGCCCACTTCATCACCAATCTCTTCAAGGCTCGAAACAAAGCGAGTATCAGTTGTGAGTGCGCCGACCACACTGACGCCGTCTTTCATCTTTGCGCGTTTTGCCAACGGTTCGCCATAACCGGAAGATACCGGCAATTGATCAATCGGCAGGGTATAGGCGATTCCGTCGTTACAGAAAAACACGACGTTATAGAGCGTGCTGCCTGGAACAACGGTGAGCACAGAATCGCCTTCACGGACGCGAGTCTTGGCAACACTACTCATCTGACCAACGCGTTTGATCCAGCCGTCTTTTGTAACGACGACGTTTGTATTTTCTTTGACGATGTAAGCCTGCGGATCGTACTCGACGATTTCTTCCGCTGAACCCAGTTCGCTGCGGCGAGTGTCTGCGAAATCAGTGGCGATCTGTTCCAGCTCGGTGGTAATCAGCTTCCACATTCTGACTTTGGACTTCAGGATGGCTTCAATCGCGGCCGCTTCAGCTTGCTTCGCTGCCAGTTCTTCGCGAATGTCGTCGATCTCTAATTTTGAAATCCGATACAACTGCAATTCCAGAATTGCATCGGTCTGAATTTCATCCAGTGGAAATTCGACCATCAAGCGTTTGGCAGCGTCCTTCTTGCCATCGCTGGCGCGAATGATCTTGAGCGCGCGATCGAGACCATCGAAGACGATGGCAAAGCCTTCCAGAATGTGAATCCGCTTGCGAAGCTGCGCGAGTTGGTACTCAAGCCGACGTCGCACGGTTTCGTGGCGGAAGTCCAGAAAGTATTGGAGCAGTTGCTTAAGATCCAGTACTCGCGGTACGGTTGAACCTCGATCGGCTGGAATCAGGCACGTGGCGTTGTAGCCGAAGTTTTCCTCCAATGAAGTGTGCTTAAACAGATACGCCATCACGGCGGCTGAGTCCGCTCCGGACTTCAAATCGATGGCGATTCGCAGCCCGTTTTCTTCGTTCGTTTCGTCGTTGACGCCTTCCAGTTGAGGCAGTTTTCGAGCCGCGATCAATTCGCCGATTTCCGCCATCAGCGGGCCGGTTGTCGCCCCGTAAGGTATTGTATAGATAATAATCCGACTGGTATCTTGTTTCTTTCCTTGCTGATCAAATCGCCATTCGCCGCGAACTTTGATTGAACCTCGGCCGGTTTCATACATATCTTTCAAAGCGGCGCGGTCGGTCATAATGCGCCCGCCCAAAGGAAAATCGGGGCCTTTGATGTAACGCATCAGTTGGGCGACTGAAGCGTCGGGGTTTTCGATCAGATGCACACAGGCTTTAATGACTTCGCCAAGATTGTGTGGCGGCATATTCGTCGCCATACCGACAGCAATGCCCGATGATCCATTCACCAGCAGCGCGGGATAGCGAGCAGGAACAACGACTGGTTCTTCATCAGCGGCGTCGTATGTTGGACGCATCTCAACGGTTTGGTATCGCAATTCCGTCATCAGATTTTCGGCAAGTCGCGACACCTTCGCTTCAGTGTATCGCGCGGCCGCAGCACGCAGCCCCATAACTGAACCGAAGTTTCCTTGCCCAATCACCAGCGGATATCGCAACGTAAAATCTTGAGCCAGGCGAACCAAAGCTTCATAGACGGCGACGTCACCGTGCGGATGAAATGAACCGGTTGTATCACCGCAGATCTTCGCACACTTTCGCGTCTTGCCGTCTGCTGTCAGTCTCAAGCGGTCGTACATCACGTACAAGATGCGACGTTGCACAGGCTTCAGGCCGTCACGAACATCGGGCAGGGCTCGCGACGTAATGACGGACAAGGCATAGTTCAGATAACGTCGTCGCGTCTCTTCACTGATCGGCACAAACTGCACGTTTGCGTCCGG
>JBDNFT010000172.1:0-4641 GCA_041689695.1 Planctomycetaceae bacterium
ACAGCGGCATCTTGGAATGGGGACGGGAAAAAGGCCGAAGCAGCATGACTCTGATGATGCTCGGAAAAACGCAGACGAGCAGACCAATCAATCTCTTTCCCGAATTCCGCCTTCAGTGCGTCCGTGATGAGAGTCTTCTGGAACAACTTATCTTTCACCCATACCGGGAGCGAAGTGGCAAAACTCTTGAAACCTCTGGGCGCAAAGGCCAGATAAGTTTCAAAGAGGCGCTCGAACTTCAGGAAAGGCTTATCGTAAAAAACGACAAAGTCTAGCTCATCTGCCTTGATGCCCGCTTCTCTCAGGCAATACTTGATTGCATGGGAAGGAAAGTCAGCATCGTGTTTTTTGCGGGTGAAACGTTCTTCCTGGGCCGCAGCGATGATCACGCCGTCAGTTACCAAGCAAGCAGCTGCATCATGATAGTAGGCCGAAATGCCGAGAATGTTCACTGTTTAAAACAATGTGTAGATGAAAGGGGCGAACACGGTGCCTTGGACGGCCACCAGAAGACTGCCAATAAGTACTATGACTATGATGACAGGCGCCAGCCAGAGCTTTTTGCGCAGCCTTAGAAAGGCCCAGAGTTCTTTAATGAAATTCATTTCAACCTTAAAATTGGTTGTCGAAAGAATCGGAAGAGCGTTCCCCTTTTACACGCTCAATCCAGCACGTTGCACCTTCCTGCCTCCTGAGACGCAGCTCGTCACGTCCGAACAGGCGGGATAGCAAGCCGATCGGAGTCAACAAGACGAAGAAGATAACGGACAAAATCAATGGACTAACAACCTTGCCCATCAACTCGCCTGTCAGCAACCAAGCTCTGTTCAATGGGCGTAGAACTTGCGGAGCAGTGAGCGCAACTGTCAATGCCAGAATGGCAATCAGCAGAGTGATGAGCCAGACGATAGAATCTGGTCGCGTAAAAAAAAAATATAGGCTAGCGCAGGCCGCCACCGCCGAGGCGAAATAACCAAAACTTCGATCAGAAGGCATCGTTTTCATGTGCATTCGCTTCAATCCTTTGATGTGGGTAAAACGGACAGAATTAACTCAGGAATCCGCCCTGCATGAGTTGGTCTTTAACCCTTTCCTTGATTTGCTGATCGTCACTTAAGTCTTTCAAATAGATCACATTGGCACCGTGCTTTTCATAGATATGAGCAAGAGTGGAGAAGTCAAAGCATATGCATAGCGCAACATCGGGAAATTGGTGCAGATTGTCGATCAATACAACACGAGGGTGCAAGCGATTTTTGTAACGCTCGGAAACCGTGTCTGGGTGGGGCCTGAGATAGATACGCGCGTTTGTGGCTGATTCTGCCATGTAGTTGGCAAGCGCGCACTCCTGGACGAGGTGTCCGCGCTGTCCGATGATCATGACACTTGTATCGACACGATCATTCGGATCCTGGGCCTTCCGAATCAACCAGCCATCGCTGCAAGTAAAGCCGGTGCTGCAATCACTCTCGAGCACCAAATTCCGGTACAACTGCTCGGAATCCTCGTCAAGCAGCACAACCCTGTCGATATTTCTCAGCCGGGTCGGAAGTGGCACTGGATTCCTGTATCCGGAATAGGGAGAAGGATCATTGAGTAAGCCGTGCTGGACAACGATCCTTTCGGCATTTGTGGGCAATTGATCGAACAGCACCGCCCATCGGTCGCAGTCACTGCTGATCCAGATTGAGGTCAGGCGGCCTGCGATTCGATGCAGGACACTCCAGGTCAAAAACCACTTGAAGGCAACATAGACTTGGAAGGCGGCCCCGGGTGTATCGTCGGCACTCTTACTGATAAGCAGGGCGCGCACGGAGTTCACGAAGGCGCGTGTGACATCGGACAAGACAATGTAGTCTGTGATGCACCCCAGCGACTCGTTTTCAAGACCCGCCCGTTCCAACTTTTTCGAAAAGTAGATGTACTTGCCCTTAAAGGTGGCGCTCCTAGCACAGATAAGAGAGATTTTCGAATTCACGAAGAAAACTTCCCCCTCGGGGCTGGTTCGGTTGCCGCCCAGATGTCGGACAGCCGAGATTGTCTGAAACAAGAGAAGTGTCGGGTACAACAACGGAGACCAGAGCTTGGACGATACATAGGCAATGATGGCACACGTCCTGGGGAATGTACTAGCCAGATATGTCAGCTTTTCCAGTCGTGGGATGATCACCGCTGTATGCTGGCAGACAGGGAATTGCTTAAATATGTGCGTGTCGCGATGTAATTCGTTGGCAATTGCACCCATAATAACCTTGACCGGGCCACGTTCTTTGGCTCTACAGCTCGACTCTATTGAACTCATGCTGGCTCAGTCAATCGATGTCAAGGCTGGATGTCCGTGTCGCAATGACTGGGCCAGCAGGTTAGTGCATCGCGGGAGAGGATGAACCCAATCTCTGAAATCTGTGTTCTTGCAACCAATAATAGATGGGTCGTACGAGCCAACGATGGTGATGCCATTCGACTTCGCAAAGCTTCGATAGGTCTTCTCTGCTTGAATGAATCCACGGCTGTCGTTCTCGGACTTCCACTTGCTGAATGAATACGGATGCACGGGGACCAGAAGGTACTTCACAGTCGTTCCATTGCGGACATAAAACTCGGTGATTTCCTTCAGCAGTAGCAAGGCATTCCCGTCAATGTCCTTCAGGGGAACCAGTTGATCGTCGATGGTTCTCACTATGTTTTCCACCTTGTCCGAGTCATACTTTTCCAGTAACGGCCACGGAAGACTTCCATCGCTGCAGAAAACATAATTTCCATCGTTAGCATCGGGTGTGCAGTCTGGTTTGGCTTCAATGCCCGGGGCTGACGATCCACCGCGAGCAGGGGATAGCGTTTTGAGGCTCTGCTGAAAATACGCCGGGGATATCATTTCCCTGGCGATAATGGCGTATCTCCTGAAATGGCTGGATTGCAGATAGTTATTGCAGCTTGTCCAGCTCTTGTGAGCTTCTGCTACAGGATTGCTGCATTTTAGTTGTATTGAGAAATTTTCCGCTTTGTATTGCTGCAGGCCGGCAGGAACAACAACCCCATCATTGTTCGCATGTGCCATCTCCAGGGAAACGATGTCGCCCTCTTTTATGCCCACGTATTTAGTGATAACTGTTCTGGACTGGTGCGGAGAAGGTGTCCCTTGGAGGTTGTCCATGTAGTTGCCTTGGTCTACTTGGATTCCATTCACAAAAATTCTCCAGGCCCAGTTATACGTGCCGGTCGTGATAAATCCGTCGAAGCTCACTTGAACCAGGCTCGTTAGCGGCGATTTTCCAGTTAACAGCTCCCGATAGTCGCCTGCAGTCCTGCTGCTACTGGCGGATTCGGTAAAGGGAATGCGTAGCAGATCGTTCGCATTTCCAGCCAAATTCTTATATATCCTCTGGCTTCCTTCAGGTAGGGTGAATTTGAAGTGCTCAACGGCCTCGACAAAGGATTCGGGATAGGAAACTTGGGCCAAACGGGTATAGCTGTTTGACTTTTCGATCATCCATGGATCGAGTGCGATGAACATTTTCTTCGGGAGAAGTTTATGTTTCTGGCGCAGGTAAGTATTAACAACCAGGTCTTCAAGAGTTGCAGCGTTCACCGCATCAACGAAGTGGTGCTCGTCATCAAATGCCTTTTTCGAGAAATACCGAACTCGCGAGCTGCCAAAGATCACACTGCTGTCTGCATCAGCTTTGTGTTCAAGAAATAATTTTCTCGCGATCCGCTCATCAAAACCGATTTTCTCTCTTGGTACGAAGGCCTGCTGTTTGGTCAGCAATATCTCAGCTATGTGCGCCTCATCACTCTGCAGACTATCTGACTTGATCAAATGAGCCGGATCAATGCTGACGTTGACACCCATAATAATGAAAAGTGTCAATGCAACTGTGTAGATAAATCGTCTCATCGTGTCATGCCGTTCAAAATTGGAAATAGATGAATGCTGAACGACCAAAATTACCAGCGCTCAATGTAATCAATATCAGTGCAAAAACTGCCAAAGCACCGGTTCGTCGAGGTAGCAAACCACTCGCGACGCTACTGATATTTTCTCGGCTCAAAAGGTATTCGGCTGTAAACATGAAGAGGGCGGCAATCAGGCCCGTGATCAGGTTCGAGACAATGGGAGTACTCAGACTGCTGCCGTGCGAGGCCGTTCCCGTCTGGCTAAGTAGCGCATTGCCGATAGTCTCGATGATGTAGAAGGCGTCACCTATGTTTTTGGCTCGGAAGAAAATCCAGCCCAACATCACAATGCACATCGTTATCAGCCAGTAGATCAGGGAACCTAATTGCAAGCCTACCAATTCATCACGCCGTGTTATTCCGCTCAATTTTTCCACGAGGATAAAGAAGAGATGAATCAGAGCCCATGCGATGAAGGTGAAGTTGGCACCATGCCAGATGCCGCTGATTAGAAAAACGGCAATCAGTCCGATGTACATTCGCGCTGCACCACTCCTGCTTCCACCGATGGGCAGATAGACGTAGTCACGGAACCAGGTCGAAAGTGAGATATGCCATCGGCGCCAAAAGTTTGTTATTGAATTTGCAAAATATGGATTGTTGAAATTTAGAGAAAGTCTGATGCCCAGCATTCGTGCAGCTCCGGTTGCGATGTTTGTATAGCCGGAAAAGTCACAGTAGATC
>JBDNFT010000173.1:0-2824 GCA_041689695.1 Planctomycetaceae bacterium
CGGCTAGCTCCGCCGTCCGTGACAACCTCCGATCCGCTACGTGCCTCGCTCTACTATCGCCGTGCCGAACAGTATTGGCTGCGTCCCCTTTCGTCGCTCCCCACTGTTACGTAGAGTTCGCAGAACAGAACAATTAGTTCCGATCTACGATCGCAAGGCAATGACGATTCGTTTTTTTTAGCCGATTGCCATTGCTCAGTTTTACGGATCAAGGGATTGATAAAGGAACGCAGCTCATTGATTTAGGAAATGAGCTTTGCCCTTTGCTTTACCACCGTCCCACTGGACGTGACAGACATTCACTCAGGGTGGTTGTCAGTGCATACATCTATCCGCCCCTCAACGCCACTGCAATTGCACGTTGATCCCAAGGTGCAACGGCAGAACTGATAAGGCTTTGACTTCGCGAGTGCGTACGAATGGCGCGGAGTAGCTTTCAGGGTTGAGCGGAGTGGGCTTGTCGCGGTACGAGCCAGCCGAGCCGAAGCTCAAGGCATTTGTTCAAGAAGCCCGTTCGAGTTGCTATGGCCCATCCCATAAAAATTGTCCCATTCACAATGTGAATCGGTATTGAAAAACATTGGGTATTCGAGAAACGCGATGGGACATTTTTTTTCGAACGGTCCATATGCTCTGTTCGAGGATGTTACGGGGATAGGCCTCGTTCGCTGAGATCCACCGACATTGATACCGTCGCCAACGCGGTGAGTTACATCACGCACGCCGATGGCTCGCGAACCAAATGAAAACATCTAAGCTGAATGCTGTAATGACTCAGCTTGGATCTCTACTCGCTCTACATTGCAACCTGTTGCTTCGACATTCTTGATTGCGGAATTGATTGCCGCTTCTAACGACGTTGCCTCACGATTGAAGTCCACCGAGAACACCTCGTTACACGTTCCGGGTGTTCCATCATCACATCCGCATTCAAACAATTTGTCCGCGATCTCCTCTGTTAGTTCGATTGAACCCTTCAAGATCAAGCTGAACTCATATTTGTACATTCTATTCACCTTTCCGCGATAACGAACTGTGTGGGCATCGATCGACTGCACGTCGCCAGTCTTTCGCATGATCTTCCGAACTTCGCGGGGTCGAAAACACTGCTTTCGCGCATCCCTCTCGGTTTGTCAGCGGGCAATAGATACGACCCCCAAATGTGTGCTCTCGCTCCCGCCTTCACGACGCGCCAACCGTGACTCTCAGCGTATTCGACCGCTTCGCGGATGTACTTGTTTGGATGATTCGCCAACAGTCTCCCCCCACTTTCCTTTGATTTCCATATCGGTATTCTATATCAAACACGATTTTTGGAAATGCTCAGTTTTACACTGTCCCAGTCGATCCCGACTGCCTACCAGAGAATTGCACGAGAGTGGCGGTGGCCGTGCTTCTCGAAGTGGATGATCAACTGCCGCCATCTCGTAAATTCCAACGTTCTGCTCGAAATCGGTACAATGTCGAATCCGTACGAACCACCGCAGAACACAACATCCGTGATGCCGACGGCGGTTCTTAAGCTGCGCCCAATTGTCTATTTCGCTACGTCTCGCTCATCCCGGATGTTGCGCAACTCACACGGCCGATAACTCGGCCTTGCAATGACATCAGAGTACGTTGATGAAGCGACGGAGAACTGTGCTCACGTACTTCGCGTACTCTTTATCGGCGTTGCTGCAAGTGTGTCGAGGTGCATGGAACCTGACCATTTTGGCACCTGACCATTTCCGGCTAGCGGAGGACGTCAGTCCCCTGATTGTGTTTGCCACGGCGATTCCATGCACTGCCACCAACCTCACGGCGGAGCGTGAACAGTACTATTCGGTTGCGGGCTAAGCCCGCGTCGAGGTTCAGATGAGTTGGTGACCACCATCGTCACGCCAGCGATCAAGGGCACTGGCAGATATCGCCATTGGCGTAGCGGCGGCGCCGGACGATTCATCAGTCGCGGCAGATCCCCGGTCACCCGCTGACGGACCAGTCATGCTCGTCAAATCAAGGAGTGCATCAAGTTCAGTCGCTGAGATAAGATTGTCCGCAAGCACAACTTCCCTGATCGTCCTGCCTGATCGAAGGGATTCAGAAGCAATCTTTGCGGCAGTCTGATAGCCAAGTTTCGGCACGAGAGCCGTGACTGACATCAGGCTGGACTCGACGAGAAGCCGACACCGCTCCCGGTTGGCTTCAATCCCGCGAGCATTGTCCGGGTTTGCGGACATCACTGGTCCATGCGAAACACATTTCTCGTCAAAAACCCGGCAGGCAGCCGCGAGGATTGAAATTGACTGCAGCAGATTGTGCGCCATGAGCGGCATCATTGCGTTGAGATCCAGTTGTCCCATCAAGCCACCCAGAGTCACAACGGCATCATTCCCGATCACTTGAGCGCACACCTGGATCATCATTTCGGGCATGACCGGGTTAACCTTGCCGGGCATGATAGAGCTGCCCGGCTGCAATTCAGGGATGGAGATCTCGGCGATGCCCGTTCGAGGCCCGCACGAAAGCAATCGAATGTCGCCCGCAATTTTGATCAGGCTTACGGCCAGTGTCTTTAGAGTTGCTGAAGCTTGAACCACGGCGTCGCGCGAGCTGATCGATTCAAAAAGATTGTCTGCCATCCGCACGCCTGGCACTGCCGACTTTGCCAGAAGTCTACAAATCCGTTCACCAAATTCAGGATGCGCGTTCAGGCCTGTTCCAATCGCGGTCCCACCCAGCGGAAGCTCCAGAAGTTGGACACGAGCCGCACGGATTCTCGTGATGCCGTGCCGCAACTGAGAGGCCCACCCACCAAACTCCTGACCAAGCAGAATCGGAA
>JBDNFT010000174.1:0-1822 GCA_041689695.1 Planctomycetaceae bacterium
ATCAAAGACGGACAATACAAAGACGCTCGCAAGCTAACGACCGCTGCCGGAGAAATCACGGCGGAAGGATTTCTTGAGGGACGGTTCGCAGATCCAACAAACAAGGACATCACAGAGTTCCTGACGAAAAGTCTGACTGAACTTGACATGCAGTGGGCCTCGCGCGTAAGTCGTCTGGTAGATTGATCACTGCGAAAAGTACGTCAGGCTTTCTCGCCTGACATGGAAAAGAATGAGTCAGCCTGGAAAGACTGACGTACTTTATTTCGCGAAGAACCTGCACAATCAATGACATCCCAACCTGCCGCCACAAGACAATCCACTGGCATTCCGCGACTTGACCAGGCTCTTGGTGGAGGCCTGATTCCCGGCACGCTGACCGTTGCCATGGGCGCAACGGGCATTGGCAAGACGCAACTGGGCGTGAGTTACGCCTTCGCAGGTCAGCAACAGGAACAGCAGACAGGCATCCTGTTTGACTTGACAACGCGGGGCGATTCTCAGAACCAGCCGGAGTATGCAGAACGCATGTTCGGCTGGAAGTTCAGGACTCGCACCGCTGCCGACCATTTTGATCCTGCAGTCGTCTGGGATCGTGATCAGATTCGATCCGATTATCTGCACGCCTTTCATCGCGGCGGTCGTCGAGTCACCATCGGCGACATGCAGCCGGAGGAATGGCAGGAGTTCAAAGCCGATCTGATGCGACGTCTGGATCAGACGATTGCATTTTTCTATGGCAACTTTGTGCATGGCGTTCGACGCTGCGTGATTGATGGCGTTGAACCAACGACCAAAGATTCGGATTCATTCCAGTTTCACCTGTTCGATTACATCTATCATCAGGTGCTGCGAAAAGATCACGACTGGTTAGCAAGGGATCTGTTTCGAGTTCACTTTCGCCAGCAGGAACCGCAAGTGATGGCTCATCCTTACGATCATAAAACGATCGGCGGAATGTTGTTGTATACCAGTCACGAAGTGATGCTGGATGATTTGATCAGCCGTCCAATTCAATCCGGCGACGTCCTTTCCAATGCAAATACTATCCTGCTAATGGGGAAGACTCGCACCGGCGATCAAATGGGAAGAGCCATCTATGTGGCCAAACATCGCGGGAGTGCTTGCGAAGAATCGATTCTACCGTATCGCATCACTGAACGGGGGATTGAGTTTTAAGATAGATCGAAGCTCGCTGTTCTTCCGGAGGTGTTTCAACGCATCGGCACGCCTCACGGCCTGATTTTTGTTTTCGAGTCCAAGGGGCGACAAGTTGTACAAGACACTATTCTGGACTGGTGATACCAATGGCAAGCTTAGTCTAATTGATCAGACACGGCTTCCACTGCATGTCGCACCGATAGTTTGTGATTCCGTAGAAGATGTCTGGAACGCGATCAAGGTGTTGAAAGTCCGGGGAGCCCCCGCGATTGGCGTGGCAGCCGCATATGGCCTGGTGACCGGACTGCAGCCGTCGCGAAATTCTGCAGTTGATCAATTCCGGTCGGAAGTGGAACGTGTGGCCGCGTATCTCGCTGGCAGCCGTCCGACCGCCGTTAATCTTTTCTGGGCTTTGGATCGAATGAAGTCGGTTGCGACCACCTGCGACGCATCCTCCGCCGCCGTAATCCATGATCGTCTGCTGGCAGAAGCACGGCTGATCGAAAAAGAAGATCAGGTCATGTGTTCATCGATTGGGCGGCACGGCAGCACGCTGATCACATCAGGCATGTCGATTCTGACGCACTGCAATGCTGGCGGACTTGCAACCACAGGCGACGGCACCGCGCTCGCCGTCATGTTCCAGGCAGCCGCAGATGGA
>JBDNFT010000175.1:0-5291 GCA_041689695.1 Planctomycetaceae bacterium
AATCGCCGAAAGTCTTGACGACTTTCGCTACGATGCTAATTTGTAAACATCACCTTCCTGGTAAATCTCGCCTCGCATGAACACACCAATTCCAAACTCGCGTCGATCATTCCTTGAACACAACGCCATGGGCATCGGCTCCGTCGCGCTGGCCTGGATGCTGCAGCAGGAAGCCGCCCGATCCGTACCGCCGGTAATCAAGCAAAAACCAGTGACCGATCTGAAACCTCGCGTGCCGCAGTTTCAGCCTCAAGCGCGAGCGATGATTTCGCTGTTTCAGCACGGCGGCCCGTCGCACATGGATCTCACGGATCCTAAACCAGAACTGACAAAATTCGACGGCACCGATTATCCCGGCGAAGTGCAGTTCAGTTTCGTCAATCAGGCCAGCAAGAAACTACTCGGCAGTCCGTTCAAGTTTCGAAAACACGGCCAGTGCGGAACAGAGATTTCCGAACTGTTACCACACACAGCCGGTATCGTTGACGACATCTGCCTGATTCGCAGCATGCACACCGGAGCCAACGGGCACGAAGTTTCAATCCGCTATTTTCATGGCGGCATTCCGGGAGTTCTGGGGCGGCCACATCTGGCGTCATGGCTGCTGTACGCACTGGGTTCCGAAACGCAGGATCTGCCAGCCTATATGGTGATGACCGATCCTGGCGGGCAACCTGTCGATGGAGTCAACAACTGGTCGAACGGATTCATGCCACCGTTATTTCAGGGTACAGTCCTACGGCCCAAAGAACCGCGTATTCTGAATCTTGCCGCACCGTCTCATCTGCAAGGCACACTGCAGCAGCAGAATCTGGCGTTCCTGAAAAAACTGAACTCACGGCACCTTGAACAAAGCGGTGGTGATGCAGATCTTGAAGCCCGCATTGCCAGCTACGAACTCGCCGCCAGAATGCAGACCGCTGCCACCGAGGCTCTGGACATCAGCAAGGAAACACAGGCGACTCAGAATCTCTACGGCCTCGACAACGACGCAACGCGTGAATACGGCACACGCTGTCTGATCGCTCGACGACTTGTCGAACGCGGCGTTCGGTTCATTCAATTGTTTCTTGGCGGTCAGCCATGGGACAATCACGGCAGCATTCGCACCGCACTTCCTGCGGTTTGTCAGCGAGTCGATCAGCCTGCGGCGGCATTGGTCACTGACCTCAAACAGCGAGGCATGTTAGATTCCACGATTGTACATTGGGGCGGCGAAATCGGACGACTTCCGGTCACGCAGGTGATGGGCGATCCCGCTGCTGCAGGCCGCGACCACAACGGCCAGGGCTTTAGCATCTGGCTGGCTGGCGGAGGCATCAAAGGCGGCATGGCTTACGGCACCACCGACGAATTTGGCCACCGCGCGGTCGAGAATATTGTAACTCCGAACGACTATCAGGCGACACTGATGTCACTGTTTGGGCTCGATCATTCGCAAGTCATCTACCATCACAACGGCCAGCCTCAAGTGATCACCGCCAACCGGCCAGCGAAAATTGTGACGGATATCCTCAAGTCTGCACCAGTGACGTGATCATCACGGTGGCCAATCGCAACACGTCGTCGTCTTCACGTGCGGACGCTTCAAGAATGTCCAGACGTCCGGCATTGATGCAATACGCTGTGAACGAAAATCCTGATGGATCTTCCATCTGCTTCAGAAACGGCGCGGCGGCTTCGATGGCCATGTTCGTTCGATCCACACGCTGACCAAGATCTGCAATCACGAATGCGATCATGCGTTGGTCCGGTGCATCTGGCTCTTTCTTCAATCGGTCAATAAAGTAGTTCATGGAATCGTCAACATCGACTCCCGCCAGCGCGCTGAGGAAATGATTGTTGGCGGCATAATAGTCATCGAACGGAACGTCGCTTGGATAACGCAACTGTTCGGCCAGCTGAGCTCCGTATTCGCTCAGTTCGATTGCCATCTGAAGTTCCGGACAGGATCGTTCCAGATGTCGAGCAAAACTGACCGTCGAATGCAGATGAGACACGTCGATGTGATATCCACCCTCGGCAAACAGAAAGTCACGGCCCGTAATCAACTCACGCAATGATGCGTTTGGCTTCAGCGTTGGCAGACGGCGTTCGACGTCTCGTCGCACGTTAGCCTGCAGATCGGTGTAGATGTTTCGCACCATGACAGCAGCCGCCTCGCGACGTTCGTCCTGAGTCATCTGTGGCAGCACCTGACTCATCGCAGTCACGGTATTGCAGGTCCCGTGCGTTTTCAGAAGCAGCTTCAGACCCTCGACGACGTGCGCGCCCTCGTACAGGGCCAGATTGAGTAATTCGTCGAGCCCCGGCCCCGGTTCCGGCGGCAATTCTTTCACTTTCTTTGCGATCGCTGCGCGGACAGCATCAGTCTCACTGATCGTGCGAAAATACGCCCATGCATCCGCCAACTGATCAGCGTCCAGGAATCGTTGGCCGACCTCGCGAGCGGCTTTGGTGTAGGCTTCGCGAAACGCGGGCTCGTGCTCTTCCGGAATGTTACGAAGTGATGTCGGCTGAGTAATCGGCAGCCCCAGTTGACTGCGGACTCGCATCAGCTTTGCATCAAACAGACGATGAAAATCGCCCTGATCAATCAGCGTCTTTTCAGCGGCGTCGAGAATCGCGTGGGCTTCGCTGACAGTTGAGCCCGCTTGCTTGTTTCGTTCAGATTCGAAAAGTTCGATTGCAGTCATAATCTTCAGTTTGATTCAAAAGGTACTTCAAAACTACTTGCTGCATGTACCGCAGCCGCCGCTGGCTTGCACAACACCTTCAGCGCTGACTGGCTGAACATGAATGACGCCAAAACCGCCAGCCGCTGCAAGCAACGCCAGCCGCGTTGTTTCGGCACTACGATCATTCAGAACATATAAAATCAGACGATCATCCAGCGTGCGTTCAATATCGATCAACTCAAGCTGCATTTTCCATTTTTCAACACGCGCTGTCCACTCGGAAAAACTGACTTCAGCAGCATGGTGATCAGCGGCATGGTGAGCCAGATCGTCGTCGCTGGCGATTCGAATCAATTCACCAGTTGGTGTCGCGTCTTCGCCTTCCACTGTTTTGGCATTCGGAGGCAGCGTCTGCAAAACGGTCGCCAGCTCCTGGCCTCGATCCGTGGACACCACGACCAGCGATGTTCGATCAGGCTTTTCTCCCCACGCAGCAAACCGAGCGACCTGCGGAACGCGGCCGTATCGAGCCAGCACGAGAAATTCGGGAGCTCGCTCTTCCAGCTCCGGAACGCCTTCACATGTCTCTTCAGTCGGGGCAATCATGATTAGAACCTTGAATGGTGAATCTTGTTCGGCTTGCGCGTTATCGATTTATTGGGTTTTCACAACCCGACACGTAAGTGAGGGATTTGTTGGCACGCCGCAAGAAACGCCAACGCGAAAATCCCTCGCTGACGCTTCGGGTTGGGATTAAATTGACAGCCTGTGCGCAACACAGGTTAACATTCCACAGGCAAAATTCATTTCACTGTAGAGCGTCAATTCCAGGAAATTCCAGCAAGGTATTCATCGAGAACCGAAATATGGCATGACCGTGCAACGCAACGCATGTTCATTTTTCAGACGTTCGAGCGTTACTCCACATACTTCCATCGCGTCGAGGCCAGTTCGCGACTAGACTTTCACTCCAGAACGGTGCGTTTTTCTTTACTCTTTCCAAAGGCTGTGGAATCCCGATGTCTTCAGTTTTAGTGACCGGCGGAGCCGGATTCCTCGGCAGTCATCTTTGCGACCGACTCATCGAACGCGGGGACGACGTCATCTGCGTGGATAATTTTTTCACCGGCTCAAAAGAAAACGTCCGGCATTTGATCGGGAATCCCCGATTTGAACTGATCCGCCACGACATCGTGCATCCGCTGTACGTTGAAGCCGAACGCATTTTCAACCTGGCATGTCCTGCATCGCCGGAAGCCTATCAATTCAATCCCATCAAGACGATCAAAACTTCGACCGTTGGCATGGTGAACATCATGGGGCTTGCCAAGCGATGTGGCGCAAGAGTCCTGCATGCCTCAACATCCGAGGTCTATGGCGATCCACAAGTTCATCCACAGACCGAAGACTATTGGGGACACGTCAATCCCATCGGGCCACGCAGTTGCTACGACGAAGGCAAGCGCATTGCGGAATCGTTGATGGTGAATTATCACGAAGCGCATGGCACAGAAATTCGTATTATCCGCATCTTCAATACTTACGGTCCACGGATGGCACCGGATGATGGCCGAGTCGTCTCAAACTTTATCATGCAGGCACTGAAGGGCGAAGACATTACCGTCTACGGCGACGGACTGCAGACGCGATCATTCTGTTTCTGCAGCGACTTGATAGCGGGCATGATGAAACTGATGGATCAGGACGAACACACAGGACCAGTGAATATTGGCAACACTGTTGAAAACACAATGCTGGAACTCGCCGAAGCAGTGATCAAGGTCACCGGCAGCAAATCCAAAATCGTGCATCGCCCGCTGCCCCAGGATGACCCAAAGAAACGCTGCCCAGACATCACTCGCGCCAGAAATTGGTTGAATTGGGAGCCACAGGTTGCGTTGGCTGAGGGTCTTGCGAAAACCGTGGAGTGGTACAAAGGGAAGATCGCAGCATCCAAATGAGATTTCAAATCTCGTATCTCAAATTTGAAATTCAGAAACTGAAAACTGCCAGCTGAAAATTGCCAATTCAAACATGAAAAACATACTCGTCACCGGCGCGGCCGGGTTCATTGGAATGCAGACGGCCGCTCGTTTGCTTGATCGAGGCGACACGGTTGTCGGCATCGATAATCTGAACGACTATTATTCTCCGCAGCTCAAGCAAGACCGACTCGCGCTGTTGACAGGTCGATCGGGATTCCAGTTTCAGAAACTGGCACTCGAAGATCGCGACGGGATGACCAAACTATTCGAATCGAACAAGTTCGACAGTGTGATCCATCTGGCGGCCCAGGCCGGTGTGCGATATTCGAGCACCAATCCGCACGCCTACGTCGATGCGAATCTGGTCGGCTTCATGAACGTGCTGGAATGTTGCCGACATCAAAAGATCGGCCATCTGACATACGCGTCATCCAGTTCCGTTTACGGCGCCAATCGTAAGACGCCGTTCTCGGTGGACGATCGCGTCGATCATCCCGTCAGCCTGTACGCCGCGACCAAAAAAGCCAATGAACTCATGGCTCATACCTACAGCCATTTGTACGCACTTCCAACGACCGGCCTGCGATTCTTCACGGTCTACGGTCCATGGGGACGACCCGACATGGCC
>JBDNFT010000176.1:0-3545 GCA_041689695.1 Planctomycetaceae bacterium
ATCGTAGGCTTGTGCGCGACTCACCTGCGTATCGCCTGGATCAGCATAAGCACTTTCCAAAATCAAAAACTGAACAGCGGTCTTGGCGATAGTCGCATCAATGAGCCGCGTGTTAATGGAATACCAGTGATTGCTGCCATTGGGGATCTCAATCCTGAGCCCATCAAGCAGAAAACCACGACGTTTCAACTCCCACCAACCCGGATCAGCGCCCGCAACGACTCGAACTTGTGTTGGGTCTTCGTCTGCAGTACCGTCTCCCAGAATATCAGCAGAGCCTGTATCCGTGTTGCCGTCACCATCTGAATCCCAGCGACGCAACTGAATGGTCCCATCACTCCAATAGTTGGCTGGGTCAATATAAACCATAGAAGTCACAGCGCGGTAATTATTGGTATCCAGAAAGAAACGAACGCCCCGAGGTTCTTGGCTATGGATTGCCCGGTCTCGAGCTCCCGATAGAAACGATTGAATCTGAAGAGCTGAGCCAACAACACGTTCCGAGTCCCGACTGAAATTGACTGCCGTTACGGTCATTGCCAAGAGGACCAACATGATCGACACAACAATCAATAGTTCGATCAAAGTAAAGCCGCGTCTATGGTGATTAAGAGTTATTGGTGTTTTGCAACGCATCAGCGACCTCCCGATTTCTTGTTGCGGCTGGTGATATTGTCTCGCAATTGGTCGATCGTCGAAGCAGACGGCGCGGGACTGAGTGTTGTTGTGCCTTCGAGTTGAGCTAAGTTTCCGAACTCATACACTCCAGGACTCGGCACATTAAAGTAATTGGGTTCAAACAAGCCTAGCCGACCGTCTGGGCCGGCGGACAAAATCAATGGAGCTTGAAACGTATCCGGAGTGTGATATTTCAATTCGTTGTATTCTGTGGACAGAATCCCTGTTCCATTTGAACCGTCAAATTTTTCAAGCTCAGCATAGAGCCGCCCAACAGGATCGTCAGGGTCGGTCAATAATGCGTCACGCGGTACCCCGCCATTTGGCAGTGCGAATGGTGCCGGTGGTAAACCTTTCATTACGATGTTTGCGATCGCTCGTTCGGCTGGCAGGATTGCACGAGTATCAGTTAGGTCAGTCAAATTGGCCAGATTTGGCTCAAATGGGTACGGAGCATCGAAATCGATCAATCGTGTTGGCCAGCGATAGAAGCGGAGTGGCTGCCCCCAAGCGTCTATAAATTCGGGGAGTCCATCACCGTCCTGATCAGCAACCTCTTGGTTCGTAAACAAATCAGAATCTACCGACGATGCTCCGTAGCTACCTGACTTGATCAGGGCAAAATAGAGCAACTCAGAACTCTCTGTCTCTTGTGACGACGCATGATTGGCGAACTTGATAACGGCCTGTGCTATGATTGCTGGGTCATTTAATGCGGTCGTATCCGGCAGCCCCATTTCTGCACGAACAGTCGGTGCGAGAACATTGAAATAAATGCTGTCCGTCAATCCCGGCATAACAGTCACACCGTCACCAAACGCGAGGAGGGTGCGATCCATAAATCGCTGCGGAAATTCAAAACGAAACAGAGCCTTCTTAGCCAAGATTTCGACAACCGGGTCGGATACTCCAAAGATCCCGTCACTTCGATCCCCATCACCATCAGGATCAGGATCAGATAAATGATCTCGCATGAGCTGCATTGCTGCATCCTTTCGCGATCCTCGAAATGCCCTCTCAAAGGCTTCGACTCGCTGGTCCATCATTTTCTGAATCTTCTGAATTGTCGCAGAAGTTGCTTCGACGCGAGCCGTCTCAGCGAAGCCACTCATTACTACGATCGAAAATGACATTAGCAAGCCGATAATGGCAACCACCATCAAAAGCTCAAGCAGTGTGAATGCTCGCCGTGAGTTCAGTTGTCGTGTCAGATTTCGCATGATGAGCTACAGTGTAGAAGGTCCAGAATAGTTGATCCAATTCAGTGTTATTGCTGTAACACACCGCCAGAAAAATTGGTGATATTGTCGGCCTCTGCTTGCCGCCCGTTCGCGGCAGTCAATTCTGATCCATCTGTATAAATCCCACCAACGCCGTACAGGCCGTCTAGCCCAGGCGAGATAATCTGGTAGCTTTGATTCCGCAATGGTGTCTTATTGTCGTTGCCCATATAGCATGAAGCCATGTCTCTAACATCCTGCGATGCATCAAGGACGTTGTCGTATACGTCATAGTCATCAAATGCATTTGGGAGGTTCAATTTGCGATAACTCTTACCTTGGCTGCTTAGGAACAAGTATGGAGTGGTTTGATCAGGTAGCGAGTCCAAAAACTCTAGAGCGCCGTCACCATCGATATCGACTAGTCGTGCCGAAGCAAAGTTGTCGAAAAATGGAGCATCCCGATTCTCGCCTGCAGCAGACCATGGGGTTACGGGATTCTTCGAAAAACCGATCAACGAAGGTGCTGTTACAGTTCCTGAATTCAAACCACCTAAGAAAAACGTTAGGCATTCTGCTCCATTCAAATGGACCTCCGTGCCGGAATAACCAAGTCCGCCACACGACGAGAAATCAAATTGGTCCCAAATTCGAAGCACTTTCTGACGGTCAGTGGGCGTCCAACTGATCGCATTCACTGGTATTGTCAAACTGCTTGGCGGTTCGACGCCGAATCGCACCTTAAACGAAACAACTGCTTGATCAAGTTGAGTGATTTCTGTCGAAACAGCGGCCTGCTGCACACGCCGTCTTACTGCCCCAATCGCTGGCAGAATCAACGCCATCAGGATCCCAATGATCACAATCACAACCATCAACTCAATCAGCGTGAAGCCGAGGCGATGGGTGTTGTGAAGAGTTTTGCTGGCGGTTTTATGGTTGAGTTGCATGGGATTGACTCAGCAAGTTGACAGTGTTCAGTTGGCAGTGGATAGGAAACACAAGGGAGGTTAGGACAGGTTGAAAGTGAATCGCAGGTGTACCGGAGGGCTGACACCCTCCGCTCGCCGTGTGCCGGAGGGCTGACGCCCACTGGCATTGGCTTCCACATAGTAGACCTCACTCTCCGAGTGAGGCAGGACGCACAACGCGGCTCTTAGCATTCGTCACTCGGAGAGTGACGGCTACTTTAATCACAAAGTACCGGAGGGCTGACGCCCTCCGCTCGCCGCAGTTTGAAATCAGCAATCAGCAATCAAAAATCAGCACTTAACTACGACAGGTCGTTCAACAGTTTAATCAGCGGCATGAACAACGCAATAACAATGAAACCGACGATCAAACCCAACACAACGACCATGATTGGTTCCAGCAAACTCACAAGACTTTCAACTCGCACTTCGACCTCTTCATCATAAACGTCGGCTACCTTGTAGAGCATGTCATCCAAGGCTCCCGTTTCTTCTCCGACGTCTACCATGTTGACTACCATGTCGTCGACGATCTTTGATTCTCGCAATGGCACTGCGATGGTTTCCCCTTCGCGAATGGCCGTGTAAAAATTGTCAAAGGCTCGCACGAACACACTGTTGCCTGCCGTGTCGCGTGAAATTAAAAGTCCTTCCAGAATCGGTACCCCGGACGCGA
>JBDNFT010000177.1:0-6992 GCA_041689695.1 Planctomycetaceae bacterium
CCCGGATTGCAGTTCTGCCTTATCGGTATAGGCAACCGCTTCGAGTTTCTCGCGAACCTGTTCCAGCGATCGAGTTTCCTCACGCAGGTCCATTTCGCCTTCTAATATTCGCATGACTTCGAGTACAACGGATGGCGGCAAACTGTCGCCTTTGGAACCTTTTCACGTCCCGCACTTCGAAGCGGAGACTAATTCCTCACCCCACCGATCCAGCGTATCGCCCCAATACTCCGCCCGCGCGATGGAATCACCACTGCGGTTGTTGCGGACTCGGCCACTTAAATCATCCAGTTTCTTGACGACCTGAAATTCCTGCATCTCTTGCAGAATGCGAAGAAACTTTTCTTCTTTGCGACGATCGTAATAGGCTTCCAGGTCATCCTGAATATCTCGCACTTTTTGGCTTTGAGCTGTTTCACGATCTGCGATTCGGACCGACTGATCCCGGACTCGCTGATCGAGAGATTTTTCAGTCACACCGAAGCCGTCAAACAGCGTGCGATTGAGAGCCGTCGCCACATCGATTTGTTCTCGCGACGCTGCCTTGAAGCGTTTGACGAACGTGCTGTTTTCCAGATCGTCCATAATCTTCTGCAAGTCCTCGCGGACTTTTTCGAATTCTGCCAGCAAGTCCGTTTGTTCCTGCACGGCCTCTTCAACTTTTTCTTCTGCTGGGGTCTCTGGCTCCTTCTTATCGTCCGATGGAGGACCGCCCTGAAGCACGGTCGTTGGCAAGCCGAATTTAGGACTGCCTGGTTTCTGCGGTTCAGACTTTTCGGCAGTGACCGGGTTTTGCTTGTTGAATCCGGATTCCGTGTCCGTCAGTTTTGGAACAGTCGGCAGCGGCTGGTCTGACTTCTTTGTTTCGTCTGGTTCGCTTGGTTGCGTACCTTTATTGTTGCCAGCCATCGGACCAGTTTTCTGGTTCGCCTGCGCCGCTGCCACAGCCTTCTTGCCTGGCGCTTTCGCTCCCTGCTTCAGAAGATCAGCCACTGACGGCATGCGGTTTTCGGCAATGTCACGCAGACGCTGCAATCCGCCAGCCCATGTCTCCAGATGACCAACCATCATTTCTTTATTGCGCAACGCCTGTTTGAGCAATTGATCGCCCTGATCAGTCACCGCAGTCAGACGCTGACCGTTGGCTTTTTCGGCTTCGCCTTGCTGTTCAATCTGTCGCCGAGTTTCAGGAGCGTTCAGTTGATCCGCGCCCATCTGACGAATCTGTCGATTGGCGTCGTGCAGCCGCATTTCTTCTTCGTACACGTCATCAGCCAGGCTTGCCCAGCGACGCAGTTGAGCCATCATCCAGACGGCATGTTGATCCGGCGACATCACGTGCAACACATACGCTGGAGAATAGATGCGACCGCGTTCTGGTTTGTAATCCTCAACATACGATCGAACCTCCAGTGTCTGAGGGCGAATGTTGTCGGTTTCGGCACAGAAGGTTGTGGTCGCCGCCAACCGTGTTTCTTCCGGAGTTCCGCCTTTGACCAGCTTCTCACCGGTATCCGGATTTGGATTCTGTATCGGGTGCTGCACGCCTTTCCATTCGATCCCGATATTCTTGACACCGAAATCATCGCGGGACTGCAGATCGAATGTGATGGTGTCGGTTGAGATCACAACTTGCTGAGGTTCCTGTTGCTGAAAATTGATCTCCGGAGCGGCGTCATCGACGGCGTTGATCTTCAGATTGAAAGCGTCTTTCGCGGTCAGACCCAATTGATCTCGCCACTGGAAATCCATGACTGTCGATTCTGATACGATCAGCGGAGCCGGGTGAATGCGATTGCCTTCGACTGAGGCTCGTTCATTCCTGACCGTTGCTTCCGCCAGTTCGCGACTGATTTCTGCATGGAATTCCGCCGTCGCGCCTTTCAGTACAGAAATTACACCACCACGCACGTCGGCTTTAACCGAGCGGCTGTATTCAAGATAATCGGGCAGCTTGATGGTCGCAGACAGCGAACTCAATTCCGGCCGATTGGCGACTTCAACGGCGACTTCCTTAGTCAGGTCGCCAACGCGCACATTCAAATTGCCGTTGTTCGTCTGAGCTGGCAATTGAAACTGATACGCCTGATCCTGCTTCGCCGCTTTCACCGCTTGCTGACCATCGAACTTTGCCGAAGCTGCTGCTGGTGACCATCGCGTCGCATCGGATAACGCGGCATTCAATGAGAACTCTTCACCGTGCGGCACTACCATTTGATTCGGAAAATTCTCAACTTGAGCGAACGTGTACCGATCAACATCTCGCCATGGCATCAGCCAGCGAGCCATCGCATTGAATCCTGCGGCGGGCACAATTGCACAAGCCAGCAATGTCAGTACAGCAGGCACTGCGAAAACAGTCGCCCAGAACTTATGACGTGCGAAAGGCACCGCGTCGGAAAAATCGCGTTCGCGAACAATCGCATCGACCTGCTGAATGGCGGCCTGAGCCAATCGCGTGCTTGTGCCAAGATGTTTGCCGCTGTGAGCCAGCTCAACGACACCAAGCAGTTGATCACCCAAGGCCGGAAATTTGTGTTTGAGCAGAATCGAAACCTGCTCCATGGTTCGCGTTCCCCAGACCCAGCGATGACACTTCAGCGGAAACAAAACCGCCATGCCGATGGAACCGGTCACCAGCAGGAGTGTCCGCACCAAAGCTGGCGTGTCGATGAAGCGATCGATGATGAAGACGACAAGGTACGATACGAGCAGCCCAAAAGCTCCCGCAAGAATGCCTTCGGCGACTTTGATGCCCCGCACTCGTTTTTGAAACTCAACCAACCGAATGCGTGTAGTTTCCGGCAGCTGCAATCCGTTTTCACTCATGACCAATCGCTCCAGTAGCGGGAGTGTTTCTTATGACACTAAAGGCGGGCGAGGATAGTATATCCATCGCCGACGACGTTCGGCAGCATCAAACTGGCGACAACTTTCAGAAAACACCAGACAAAATGATTCCTGCCAGGCGAGTCGACATGGGGACGAAAGCCAAACAAAGTTGCCGGAACTGCTTGCCAACGAGTCGTTTCGTTCGCACAATCTGGGAACGACGTAATTTGGTTGCCTCAACAGAATGGCAGATAATATGCATGCAGTTCTTCTTCCCTTCTTACTGCAACGAATGATCGTGACTGCGTTTGTATTCGCAATGCCCCATGCAATGCCACAGGACGGCAATTTGATTTCTGAGATCGGCAATCTGTTTGGCGAAGTTCTGCGTGAACTCAACGGCGAAGAGCCAAAACCGGCTGCTCCTGCACAAGCCATGGTCGCAATCGAAGCGCCTCAGAAAAAATTATTGCCCGGTGAAGCCGATCGAAAAGAACATGCCGACCGCACAATTGCGCTCTGCGGTGCTATGCAATCGTGGGTGATTCAAACCTGCCAATTGGATGAAACTCAACAGGCTGCGATGAAGGAGCTTGTCGCGAAACATCTGAAAGATGAAAACGAAAAGTATGCAAAGCGAGATGATCCGGCAAGGCAGCATCGACCGTTTGGAGAAAACACACCTTTGCTGTTTGTGCAGTCTGACGGTGTCGGAACAAAGCTAACCGATGCTTTGTTGTTATCCATTCGCAAGGACGTTCTGAGTGATCTTCAGAAAGAGCAGCTTGATCTTGCCGTCGCGGAACGTAGCGAAAGTCAGAATGCCGCGTTTCGAGAATTTGTCGTTGCTTTGTTCGATCAGGAGTTGTTCCTGTCAGACGATCAGCGACAAAAGATGTTGGAACAATTTGCGGGCCGCAATCTAATCTTCTCACCTTTCTATTCATTCGTGGGGCAAACACACTATTTGCCGTACAAACACATGACTGAGGTGTTTGCAATTCAAAACGCCGACTTCCTGGATCACCGTCAGAAAGAACGACTCAACGATCTGACATCCGGCGACAATAGAAATCAAAACCACATCATGTTTCAGTCAAACGAAGGGCAGGATCAATGGGCTGAAAACATCAAGCAGGCTGTGGTGACTCAACGAAAGACATATTTGCACGCCGCTGCAGTGCGCATTGGCTATATGGAACGAACATTGAATCTGACTCCTGAACAGGTTGAATACCTGACCGTGGCCAGCAAAGGTGCGACGACTTCAGCATTGGCGGATTGGAAACAAGCGACTCAACAGACAGTTGATAACATAGTGGAACAAATGGGACAGATGCGAGGCAACTTTGCGTTTTCGGCCCAGAACATGTCTGTTGATAGCCTGGACCGCAATGAAATCTGGGCCGGCGCCCTACGAACGGTCAATGCTGACACACAATCAGATGATCGAGCTAAGCAAGTTCGACGCGTGAAGGCGATGACAGTGACAGCATTGCTGGATCAGGAATTGTGGCTGACTCCCGCACAGCGCGAAGTGGTGATGAAATTCACAGAGCCGGTGATGCCGGAGAGTTTGGCAAAAGGAATGTACGACGATTACGTCCGCGAGCTAGTACTTCTGGCTTACCCGTTGCACAAGGTGAGCGAAGCCAAAGTCAACGAAGTCCTGACGGAATCTCAACTTGCAGTCTGGAAGCAATTGAAGGGTTTTCTGCGACTGAATCCCGGCAATAACGACCTCGAAATCCCCATGAAGAATCAGGGCGGAAGCTTTACTGTACCATTGACGGACTAATCCAGAGTAGGACGGAACTCCAGTGATCTGACGCACCGAATGGTGTGTTTCGTTCCACTTCACACACCCTACCAAATTCAACATCGAATATCGAACACTTAAACCGAAAACCTTCAACCTCAACAAGGACACCAATGTCATCCACAACGACGGCTCCAGCACTCCAATCCGATGACGTCGCCGCGATCGATGAATTGCGCGACGTCTACCGCAGGCTCAAGAGCGAGCTGTCGAAAATCATTGTGGGGCAGGATCAAGTCATCGAACAACTCGCCATCTGTCTGTTCGGTCGTGGCCACGCGTTGCTGATGGGTGTGCCAGGACTTGCCAAAACATTGCTGGTCAGTCGTATCGCTGAAACCATGTCGCTGAGTTTCAGCCGTATTCAATTCACTCCCGACCTGATGCCGATGGACATTACCGGCACAGATATTCTGCAGGAAACATCGGACCGTCGCCGCGAATTTGAATTCGTCAAAGGCCCGGTATTCGCAAACATCGTGCTGGCCGACGAAATCAATCGCGCCCCTGCGAAGACGCAGGCCGCGATGCTGGAAGCTATGCAGGAACATCGAGTCACCGTTGTCGGGCGACCCTATCCTCTCGAACCGCCATTCTTTGTGCTGGCCACACAGAACCCCGTTGAACAGGAAGGCACATATCCGTTGCCCGAAGCTCAACTGGACCGCTTCATGTTTCTGATCAACGTGGATTATCCATCGCGGGCCGAAGAGCTTGAGATCGCTCGGACAACAACCGGTGCCACGGTGCCGCGACTGGATCATATCGTTGACGCCGCATCGGTCCTGAAGTTTCAGGAACTTGTGCGACGAGTACCTGTGCCGCAGCACATTTACGAATTCGCCGTGGACCTTGTGCGTCGGACGCGACCAAAGCTTCAGGAATCTCCTGAGTGGCTGAAGCCGCTGGTGTCCTGGGGCGCGGGGCCGCGAGCTGTGCAGTACATGATTCTGGGAGCGAAATCACGAGCAGCGTTAACGGGCAGTTATATGGTTCGGCTGGAAGACATTATGGCCGTTGCTTAACCAGTGTTAACGCATCGCGTATTGACGACGTTTAACGCCGAATCAGAAGGGATCACCAGCAACGATATCATAGATCGTCTGGTCAAAGAGCTGAACGACGAACAAGTGCGTTAAGATCGGCGAGCGGTGCGGCGTCAGCCCACCGGTACTTTGCGATTAAAGTAGCCGTCACTCTCCGAGTGACGAATGCCAATCGCCGCGTTTTCCGTCCTGCCTCACTCGGAGAGTGAGGTCTACTATGGGAAACCACATGCGAAACGAATCACAATGTACCGGCAGGCTGACACCTGCCGCTCGCCGAACTGTTTCTAGTTTCAAATCTCCATTCAAAAATCGAAAATTGAAAATTCCTTCATGCGTAACTTCGTTGATCCCAAAGTCGTCTCCCGTCTGCGCGGACTTGCACTCGATGCGCGGACGCCGATGATCGGCAGCGTGTCCGGCCGACATCGCAGTCCGACGCGAGGTTCCAGTCTGGAATTCTCCGAATATCGCAAATACGTCCCCGGTGATGACACGCGGCGTTTGGACTGGCGAGCCTGGGGGCGCAGCGATCGCTTTTATATCAAAGAATATGAAGCCGACACGAACCTGCGACTGTGTCTGGTTGTCGATGTCAGCGGTTCAATGAGCTACGGACCGGATGGCAGCACGGCCGAAGGCACCACAAAGCTTGACTACGCTCGGCGACTGGGTGGGACGCTGGCTTATCTGGCATCTGGCCAGGGCGACGCTGTTGGTTTGTATTCCGCAGGTAAAACTTTTCAGAAAGAAATTCGGCCAAAACGCAGCGGAGCCCATTTGAAATTTGTTCTCGACGAACTAGGAAACATGATAGCAGAAGGTGAAACCGGATTGCCGGAAGCTTTGCATCAAGCCGCTGAACGAATTGCTCAGCGAGCACTTGTGGTTGTGATTTCCGATCTGTTTATGGACCCGGAAGTTCTTAAGGGTGCATTTCAGCATTTACGATTTCGAAAACACGACGTGGCCGTATTTCACCTTGTCGAACAAAATGAAATCGATTTCCAGTTTGATCGTCCCGTCCGTTTCGTCGATCTGGAAGGCGCTGGTCCGTTGCTTGTCGATCCCACAACGATTGCCAAACAATATCGTCAGGCGGTACAAACCTGGCTGGAACAACTGCGCATTGTTTTTCGCGACTCAGCAGTTGACTATCATCGCGTGAATATCGCTGAGAACTATTCTGATGTGCTGGCGAGGTTTTTGCTGGCAAGGAAGAAGTAGCCCGGCGAGCGGCATGCGTCAGCTTGCCGGTACATTGAGATTTGAGATTTGAGATTTGAGATTTGAGA
>JBDNFT010000178.1:0-3892 GCA_041689695.1 Planctomycetaceae bacterium
GACCAGCACGGCCTTCACGTTCTTGTCTGCCAGGATAATGCGGAAGGCTTCGGTGACTTGGTCTTCGTTCGCTCCGCCCCCAACGTCCAGGAAGTTTGCCGGTTCGCCGCCATGGATTTTGATCAGGTCCATGGTGCTCATCGCCAACCCGGCCCCATTGACCAGACAGCCAATGTTGCCATTCAGTTTGACGTAGCTCAGCCCGGTATCAGCGGCTTTGACTTCTGATGGATCTTCCTCTGAAAGATCTCGCAGAGCCACAACGTCTTTATGTCGGAACAACGCATTATCGTCAAATGTGACTTTGCCGTCGAGAGCCATCATCTGGCTGTCTTCGGTGATAATCAGTGGATTGATTTCCACCATGCTGCAGTCATAGGTCACAAAGAAGCGACAGATCTGCGGCAGGAATCGTTCAGCACTTCGCACGGCAGTTGCGTCAAGGCCGAGGGCGTAAGCCAGCTTGCGAGCCTGATACGGATAAAGACCTGCGATGGCGTCGAATGGTTCCGAGACAATTTTCTCGGGCGAGTGCTTTGCGACTTCTTCAATGTCCATGCCGCCTTCGGACGACATCATCAGCACCGGCCCGCCAACTTCGCGATCGACGACAATGCCCAGATACAATTCGCGAGCGATCTTCAATCCTTGCTCAACGAACAGCGTGCTCACTCGCTTGCCTTCATCACCCGTCTGGATGGTGACAAGTGTATTCCCCAGCATGCGTTTCGCGTTGTCAGCGGCTTCAGCGGCTGATTTCACAAGCACAACGCCGCGCTGCTTTGGTTCCTCGATAAAGGTACCTTTTCCGCGGCCGCCAGCGTGAATTTGCGATTTGACAACCGCAATTGGTCCGCCGAGAGTTTCAAAAGCCTTTGCAGCTTCTTCAGGGGATGTCGCCACAATTCCCTGGGGCACTGCCACACCCGCCGCTCGAAACAACTGCTTGGCCTGATATTCATGGATCTTCATGGAACGCGATCAAATTGAAGAGTCAAAGAATCGAACAATCTACAACGCCGGAACTATAGCCGTCATCGATTCTGTCTACGAGGAACGTGAACTGCCCCGCACAAATTTCCCGCGAAAAAACCGCTGACAACATCCATTGACGTGCGAAAATTGCTCAGAATTCGCGCAAAAAGCAATGCAATGTTGCCCGATGGCATCATCCTGGCGAGATGTTGCTTTCCGGCATCATCACGACGAAAAAACGCATCATCCAGTGAGGACGATCTGCAACATTCCGCGGCCTGTGTTGCTTTCGCGAATCAATCTGTTGTTGCCAAACGTTGAAATTCGGACCGACCAGCGGCAGCCTGCAACACTTGCCTTTTTTCGCCTGGCTTTCTGCCACAGAACAGAAATTCTGGAGCCATGCTTGGGCAGCTTTCGACGTTCACGGCGCGACGGCTGATGGATGGTCTGTCCTGCATTCAATTTTGCCGGGCCGACCGTATTGAGAAATTCAACAACTCACTGAGCCCACAACTGATGCTCCATTTTGCAAAATTGATTCTGGCTGGATTCTTCATCGCTCGACAGCGGGCATTCCACGCCATGACTGCATGCGTTGCCGCGTTGGCAATTGCCGGCATCGCCGAAGCGGGCAACGGTCCACGCTTGATCGAAGTCGCCGATGATCTTCAAACTTATACCGGGATGATTGTCGCAAAATCGTCGTCCGAATGTTTTATCGTCGATCAGTTTGGTCGACAGGCTCAATTGCCGATCAGCAATCTGAAGAAGTTCAGTGTCGTCGCTGAAAGTTTTCGTCCAGCCTCACAAAATGAATTCCGTCGAAAGCTGCAGGCGGAGTTTGGATCAGAATACGAAATCTCAACATCGAAGCACTATGTGGTCTGCGGTACACGTGGGCGCAGTCAAAGTTATGCCACATTGTTCGAAGACATTTTCAATCAAGTGGAATCGTTTTATTCTCTGCGAGGTTTTCAGACTTCAAAGCCAGCGACACCACTGATCGCTTTGGTGTTGAAAGATCAGGCCGCGTTCAAGAAGTATTGTCAAGATGATCAGACGGCCTGGACGGAAGGTTTGCGAGGCTACTACTCACTGAAGTCCAACCGTATTGCTATGTATGACCGCCCTGATGTGTTTCAATCAGTCCAGGCGATGCCGGATGCAAGTTCATCAATGTCGCGATCAGCGATTATTGCGGCTTCCGCATCAACAGTGACAGGCGAAACGGCAGATACGATTATCCACGAGGCAACTCATCAGGTTGGCTTCAACATCGGGATTCATTCGCGAATCGGCGGCACGCCAGCGTGGGTCCTTGAAGGCATGGCCACCGTACTTGAAGCTCCCGGGATGAGAAGTCGCAAGAGTTCGCAGGATCCATCGAGCCGGTTGAATAGCGACCGATTGGAATGGTTCAAAACAGAATACGAACAACGTCGCCAGCCCGGCGATCTTGCGAAATTGATCGCTTTTGACGACATGTTCAGCAAGCAGACTCTGGACGCCTACAGTTCGGCTTGGGGGATTACATGGTTTCTAACTGAGAACCCGGCCCGAGCACGCATGTTTTCGAGGTATTTGAAAGTTGTCAGCGAACATGATCCGCTTCAAACATATACCGCAGAACAACGACTCGAAGACTTCCAGAACGTCTTCGGAGACATCTCTCGAATGGAAGTCGATAATGTGCGAGCACTCGATCGCCTGTAATCTATGCGGCCGCCTCGGATTTGAATCCGCTGGATTCAAGTTCACCATAGATCAAGGCACCGCGCAGAACGGCTGTTTCAGGATCTGGAGCTGTCTTGACCGCCAGAATTTGTTCGGCCATGTCATGTTGAATCAATTGCTCAGTCAGAAGGTCGGCGAATCCACTGACCTTCACGGCACCACCGACCACCATGACGGAAAGCCGTTGATTGTTAAGCGCTGCACGCACTGATGACTGGGCGGTCAGCTCTCTGATCGATCGAACAATTCGTTCCAGTACAACAGCGTACAGCCGAGACAACTGTCGTTCTCGATCACCGTGAGCGTTGATCAAATGCGGCGAGGTGTCGATTTTCCACTGACGGATACTTTCCAGGTCCAGATATGCGTTACCCGTCTCGTCAAACATCTGTACTTTGAATTGTCGAGATATCTCTGAATCAATCCAGTTGCCGCCGACGGCAATTGTTTCAGATGCCAGGACAATTCCCAGTCGCGCGACGCAGACGATTGTTGTTTCCGCACCCACGACGATGCTCACTCCGGTGAACGCGGCGTCGCTGCAAGTCGCCAGCAGAGCTGCTTCAGCCGCGTTGATCACAAGTGGCGTGTAGCCTCGCATCTGCACAAGGTGACAGAGAAATGCCTCGTTCTTATTCGCCTGACTTGATCCGTCACGAACGCCGGGAATCGTCAACACGCAAATGTTGTTCTTACTGAGACTTTTCGGCATGATGGATTCGGTCAACAGATTCAACATCTGCCGTGCCGGAGCGTCGTCTGATGGTACAAATCCGTCCGTCAGCAACGCGGTGCGAGGCACGCGGCTGAGCCATTGTGCTTTAACTGCGTTGTTACCAAACACAACAAGTGTCTCTCCGCATTCTGCGTACGGCACTCGTTCTGCTTCAAGCGCAAGGCGATGCTGATCTGTATTTCTGAGCAGCGTGTATTCCGACCGCTCCGAATACATTGTCAGTCGATCAGGTATCTGTGGATTGCGATACACAGAACGAATTCGAGAGCAACCAAAGTCGATTGCACAGATCATGATTCAGTCCGTTCCTGCAAAAAGTGAAGAGCACGATCCAGGCCGCCGGATGAGTCTGCCGTTGATGGTTTTGGCGCTGATTGTGTCGCCGCTGATTGTGTCGCCGCTGATTGTGTCGCCGCTGATTGTGTCGCCGCTGATTGTGTCGCC
>JBDNFT010000179.1:0-1853 GCA_041689695.1 Planctomycetaceae bacterium
CTGCAAAGTCCTTTCCGGCAGAAAGGACGTACAGCGGGCCTTGGCCTGGCGCAGCAAAAAAGCCATCTGAATCCAGACGGCTTTGATAATCGTCCATGCGAAATGGAACCCGACCTGAGGACAGGTCGGGCTACTTGATTCGACTTATTCTTCTGCCACGAATGGCAGCAGACCAATGAAGCGGGCTCGCAGAACGGCTGTTCGCACGGCACGCTGATACAAAGCAGATGTGCCGGTGCGGCGGCGAGGCAGGATGCGACCTTCGCGATCGATCAGTGTTCGCAGCGTCTTCAAATCCTTGTAGTCCACATAGACTGGACGAGGGACTGACCCATGACCAGAAAACTGGCAGGTCATCTTCTTCTTTTTCAGACGAGCGCGGCGTTTGCGAAGCTTTTTAAGGTCAGCACGAGAAATAGTAGCCATGGACGACAAGATACCTTTGTGGAATTGTGTCAACTTGCGGGCAAAGACCCCGTGGAACTCGTACAAGGCTATGAAGCCAACGAGTCGCCCGACGGACCGGAATCGAAAATCCCGGCGGGGAAACGAAGAGGCGCAGTGTAATTGCGCAATCGGTTACCGACAACACAAACCTGCGTCTCATTTCGCTTTCGGAGAAAGTGGAATAACCAGCGATTAGATCGCTTCTGTTCCAGTTTCTCCCGTACGAATACGTACGATCTGTTCAAGGCTGGATACGAAGATCTTACCATCGCCAATTTGGCCGGTTCGCGCGGCTTCGCAAATCGCGTTGATCGCGCCATCGACTTCATTGTCGTTGACAACAACTTCCAGCTTCACCTTTGGCATGAAATCTACCGTGTATTCGGCCCCGCGATAGGTTTCTTTATGCCCGCGCTGACGACCAAAACCACGCACTTCGGTAACCGTCATTCCCTGAACGCCGATGCTGGTGAGCTTCGTTTTAACGTCTTCCAGCTTGTAATGACGGATAACTGCCTCAAGCTTTTTCATGATCTCTGCCTCGCCCCTTCACTTCATTTTTGGCTGATTAAACAAACACGCCTGCGCTCGACAATGCCAAGCTAAAAATACAGGGAATCTTGTACTTCACAACCGTCAAAAAGACCAGCCATTCCATGACTTAGACTTCATCAACCCACGTAAATGCTGCTTCCTGGGATGTTATCGTGACTCCTGTACACTTTCTCAACATGCAACTACTATGCCGGACGAGAAAGGCATGGAAAAGCGTGGACGAGCATACAATATGCTCTAACTATGGGCAACGTGCCTTTTTTATAGACAAGCAACAACTGACTGAATTCAATTTATGCTTTTTATGACATTGATCGTTACTGCAGGTTTTTTTGCCGGACGGATCGCCGCCGTTTGGGCCGCGTGGCTGGTAGGCCCTGCGGCTCGCACTGGATTATGTGCGTGCCATTCCGGCAACGATAAGTTTTCATATTCGAGGCAGTTGCTAAATGTTTTCGCTCCCCTCAAGTGTCGAGCCTGTCAGCCGTTAGATTTTGTGTGGCCGATTGCTGCGTCTGTCATTACAGCATCGGTGTTTGGGTTGTTCGCTTGGCTGCTTCAGCATGGTTGCCAGACGGTCACCGAAGTGCGTCCATCAATGGAACTTTGGCAGAACCGTTTACCATTCCATCTGGTTTTTATATTTCTGCTGACGACTGCTACGATTGCCGACTTGCTGGACTATGTGATTCCAGATGTCATCGTCTTGCTTGGCATTGTCGTCGCCTTCGCTTTTGCGGGGCTCAGTGGGGAGTTGCAGTTGATTCACGTCTGGGTCGATTGGGACTATGAAGCAGTGATGCTCTATGGACCCTATCTTCCTGAATGGATGAAGGATCATCAGCATCTGC
>JBDNFT010000180.1:0-1602 GCA_041689695.1 Planctomycetaceae bacterium
CACATAGCCGTGGGCGTCAGCCCACGGAAAAGATTCAACGGGGTTCCAAAGCGCCGATAGGGGCGACAGCATGGTATTTCCGGGCCCGCTGTCGCCCCTGCCGGGGCTTCTGTTGACACGAACTCTCGTAACCGTGGGTTGCACCCACGGCTACATGCTGCCGCCACTGCCGTGGCTAATCGCAATGATGCTCTTGTCATCCAGTACTCTGAAAAACACGGAGATTTTTAAAAATTGGCGCTGTCCAATTAGGCAATGCGTCGAAGACCATCAATCACGGACATCTGCGCGGCTTGAATCGCCGGCACGATTCCACTGATCAATCCAAGAAGTGCCGCAGCGATCAGACCATAACTGACCCACGGGCCAAGCATTTCGACAACGGTAAATGGAAAGAACTGCGGCATCACGCTGTTCATACCCTGCAAGAACAGACACCCCATACCGACTCCCAGAAATCCTCCCAGCATCGCGATGACGCAAGCTTCTCCGAGGACCATGATCAATATACGCCGCCTTGGAAATCCGATCGCTTTGAGCACAGCAATCTCAGTGACGCGTTCCCGCATGGCCATGGCCATTGAGTTCGCAGTGACGAGCGACAGAGAGAAGACTACGGCGAGTCCAATGTTGCGAATCAGAATCTGTACGTTCCCCAGCATGTCTACAAACATCTGGGCGAACGCCGCTTCCGTCTGACTTCGAGTCGGTGTGTCGGAACTGCTAAATCTGTCATCGATGGCTTTGATCGCTGCAGGAATTGACTCTGCATCCGAGATCCTGGCGAAGATCGTTCCGGCATTGTCGACGTCTGGATAATTCTGTTGCTTCAATCCTTCGTTGAGATAGTCCCAGTGAAAATAAAGCGAATCCGTGTTCTTTGGAGAATCGAAAATCCCACTAATTTCGAGATCAAGATCAAACGGGTAGATGATGCCTTTCAGCGGGACGCGGTCGCCGACTTTCCAACCGCGTTTTTCCGCAATTCTGCGATCCAGCACGCAGCCTTGTCGATTGTTTTTGAAGGCTTCAACTTGCTCCGGAGGAATCGTGAATTCGGGCCAAACGTTAAAGACCTGATTAGGGTCAGTAGCAAACTGCGCGAACGGCATTTTTTCGTCCTGGTAAGAACCACCGTACCAGGCAAACGGCACAGCAGCCTCAACAGATTTTGCCGAACGCACATCATCAATGGATGAAATCGGCAATTTCCCGCTGAACCCCTGGATATTCATCACAACGATACGGTTAGCCTGAGCGGCTCCATTCTTCCATGTTTCCTGAGAGGCCAGAAAACCGTACAGCACGGTCATCAGGGCAAGACTGAAACCGACGGACAGAATCGTTAACAGACTGCGAACGGGATTGCGGCGGATGTTTCTCCAAATGTATTTCAGGGTATTCATCGAGCAGACTCCTGCACACGAGTCTGGTTGACGTCGGTCACCAGTAGACCCTTCTCAAGGTGCAGTATCCGCTTGGCGCGAGCCGCAGCGTTTGGGTCGTGTGTCACCATGACAATGGTCTTTTGGAATTCCGTATTGAGCCTGTGCATCAACTCCAGAATTTCAGTTGCCGATTTGGCGTCCAGGTCGCCGGTCG
>JBDNFT010000181.1:0-3072 GCA_041689695.1 Planctomycetaceae bacterium
CAGGATTGAACCCCATCGGAATGTAGACGTAGCCCAACCTTCGCAATTTTGAAGGATTCGCCACGGTAGCTGCCATCGCAGTATTCGCCGGGACCATTGCGTCAAGCAGCGGCAACGCGAAAGCGACACCCGCGCCGCGGAGAAGTGTACGTCGCGACAAGGCTCGTTTCATAAAACTCATTCGACAACCCTCTTTTGAAAAGGCACGCTGGAGACGATTTCAATGATCAATGACGAAAACTGAAAGTCGTATCGGGCGGAACCACGAACAACCTGCCGCACGGCTGGAGCATCGAAATGTTGAATGCCCCGTCCCAGTGCATACGTTAACATTTTTTCCGTCATCGTCCCCACAAATATCTCCGGACGTTTTAGAATATTTGATTCCAGTTCTGCGAAGTTCGTGATATTCGTGCCGTCAGGCAAAGTTCCGGACGCGTCGATTGCCTGCCCCTCATCGAAGTTTCGCCAACGGCCGACGGCGTCGAAGTTTTCCAGTGAAAAACCGACGGGGTCCATCAGGTCATGGCAACTCGCGCAGGCGGTGTTCGCACGATGCTCGGCCAGTCGTTCGCGAATCGTGAGGTTTGCAGATTCCACTTTTTCTTTCAGGCCTGGCACATTCGGCGGCGGCGGTGCCGGAGGCGTGCCCAGAATGTTGCCAAGAATCCAGTTGCCTCGAATCGTGGGTGACGTGCGAGTCGCATACGACGTGACAGCCAGAATGCTGCCGTGTCGCAGAAGTCCGCCGCGATGACTGGCAGCAGGATCAAGTTTGACCGGACGGAACTGGCTGCCGATCACGCCGGGGATGCCGTAATGCCGCGCCAGGCGTTCGTTCAAAAACGTCGTGTCTGAATTGAGCAATCCCAGCACGCTGCGATCTTCACGCAGGACATATTCGAAGAGCATTTCCGTTTCACGTCGCATTGCGAGACGAAGATTGTCGTCGAAGTCCGGAAACAGTCGCATATCGGGACGGAGCGAATCCAGATTTCGCAGGTACAACCACTGCGCTGCAAAGTTACTGACCAACGATTGCGATCGATTGTCGCTGAGCATCCGTACGACCTGCTCGCGAAGAATGTCTGGTTCGTGCAGGCGTTTCTGTTCGGCGAGCGTAAGCAACTGGTCGTCTGGCAAGCTGCTCCACAGAAAGAATGATAACCGTGATGCCAATTCAACGTCGGAGATCTGATAGACGGTTCCGGCTTTATGATCTGCTGGTTGAGTTTCGGAGCGGAATAAGAAATATGGGTTCACAAGAATCGCGGACAGTGCCGATTCGATTCCGGCTTCGAAACCATTTTCATTCATGCCCTGTTCAAAGAATCGCATCGGCACGGCAAGATCGGACTCAGTGACCGGGCGACGATAGGCCAATCGCGCGAGCCGACGGAGGATCTTTTCTGCACATGCGTGGGCTTCGTCCGAAGTTGCCGGAGAACACACGAAAATCTGTCGTTGACTTGGTGTCTGATTCACAGCGATGGAAGATTGGGAATCGGGATCAGACGTCGGTGAATTCAGCGGGCCAACGATGGAAACTTCAAAAATTGCCGGGTTGCGGCGTGGATGCCGATGGCGATTGAAGCTGGCTTCGAACGGTTGGCGTTTGATCTCAGAAAGAGCATCCGATGTTTGCTGGAACGTGACGCCGACCGTGTGTGGGCCGGCGGTCATGTTGAATCGCTTTTTCAGATTCGCTTCGATTGATGAATCATCCGCCTCATAGTCTTTGTCATTTGTTTTTTTCTTTTTCGAAACCGTAAAGCGATGAATCCGCTGGCGATCAATCAGCACGTCAATGTCGTGCGTGCCGTTCAGCCCCTCCAGGTTTTCATCACGGTCGCGAGTCAGCCGCAATTGAATTTCATATTCTCCCGGCGATGGAAACTGGTATTCAAAGATCGTTCCCCCGCGCGTGCCAAGTGGTAATCCTTCCACGTGAGCTTCCTGAGTCCGATCGGCAGGCACTCGCACGTTGATACCGGCCGGACTATCCATCGCGCGTCCAACAGCCAGTCGGCTGATTTGTTCGGCTGCCGTGATGTATCGATTGAGCAACACTGGCGGCAAGTTGCCAACAGTCACGTTATCGAAACCATGACCGGATTCATCCGCTGGCAGAAACGAGTTGACATCGACATCCAACGCCAACAAATCTCGCACTGCGTTATGGTATTCCGTGCGATTGAGTCGACGAATCGAATCAGTGCGACCCGGCTGCGGATGATCGATCGCAGCCTGGTCCAGGACAGATTCAAATGCCGCGATCGTTTGCTGGTACTCATCATCCGCAGGATGCGTTGCTGCCGCTGGTGGCATTTGACGCGCGCGAAGACGCTTGACGATTTTTTCCCAGGTGGCTGAATCCCATGTCTGTCTGGAATGATCGACGCTGGTTCCGAAGTCTTCGAGATTCAGCCCCGCTGTCTTGTCAGCAGCATTGTGACATTCGACGCAATACGTTTTCGAAAATGCAGCCACGGATTGCCACGTGTTGTCTGCCGCAGCGTGTGCCTCTTGCGCTGAGCACGCCAGACCGCGAACGAGCGTCACGATGAAAATCAAAAACGCAAAATTTCGGGATGACAACACTGCAGATCTCGCGTTGCTTGAGCGAATTTCCAGACCAAACACAGGACGACATTGTAGCCAAAGTCTACGGGATTCGCGCACAGCGAAGTCATTGCTTTTTTCGGGCCATTGGTGTTTCAATTGAGACATCGGCAAAAATTGCCTGTTTTCAAACATCATGCGGGCTCTAATCGCCACAAATCTGTGGATCGTTCATCTGAATCGCGGAACGACATTACGAGCAGTCTACACTCCTGAAATTTTCAGCTTCGAATCCACTTCAATTTCAAGACGGCCGCGATACATTGAGAAGCCAGAGTGTGGTGACCAGATCTTATGGTCATTGAATGTCGCGAGGCACCCATCCCTGAAACGACCTTGCTGATATTGACATGCTTCGCATCGCAGTTATCTCGATTACTGTGCTACTCATTCTGCCTCGGTGCGGGGTGGCTCAGCACGCGCCGGAATGGCTGGAATCCAACGACAACG
>JBDNFT010000182.1:0-2439 GCA_041689695.1 Planctomycetaceae bacterium
CCGAAAGTCTTGACGACTTTCGCTACTAATAAACTGCGTTCAGCCGTCTATTCACCGGCATCTTTTGCCTGTTGACGCGACAGCTCTGTCTCCAGCGTCGCACGCAGTTCACGTACGCGTTCCAGATCGACACCATCCGGCTGCTGCTCGATAAACCAATTTGCGTCATCCACGGCGTTCGTCAATCGACCGGTACGAGCTCTCATTTCCAGACGCTTGGCCCGGTACTCGACGCTGGTTGGCACCAGCGTCACCAGCGTTTCGAGATATCGCAGCACGGCCCCTTCGTCTCGTTCACCTTCAGCAAGTGCAATCAAGTTGTTGAGCATACGTTCGCAGATCTGTACAGGAGTTTGAGGCACTCGATATTGTGGCAGGTTTGGAAAACGAGCTTCAGTCAGTCGATTGACGATGTCCTCTTCTGAAAGTTGCTTACCTTGATCGAATGGATCGATCATCTGCGAATCGGTGGGTGTTGCCGACGGTGTAAACTGGACTACGAAGTGCCCCGGCAGACCAATGCCCTGGATGTTCAGATTCAATCGCTTACCGACTTCGATATACAGAACCGACAACGTAATCGGCAGACCTTCTCGATCTTCAATGACTTCATTGATGTAACTATTCGCGCGGGTGTAGTACTCGTGACGACTGCCGTGAACCCCGAGTTCCTCAAACAAATATCGATCCATGGCGGCTAATCGTGCCGCTTCGTCCGCATCTTTTGGTAACGCGCTGAGGATCTCGTCGGCCCACAATTTGATGCGTTCCAGATACGCATCAACGTCAACATCGGGGTTGTCCATACGAGAGATCAGCAACGCCGCGTGCAGCAATGAAACGTCGCTGTCACCTGCCTCATCGACCGGTGCCGAGCCATTCGAATCATCCGCAACTCCCAATACATTTCTGAGTTGCGTGCGAATCACAGATTCGTGAACTTCCACTGCCAGTTCTCGCAGCCGCTTAGCCTTCTTTTCAATTCGATCGGCTTCCGCTGACAATGCGTTTGCCGCCTGATCTCCGAACGGCGTCACACTGGCCGCGACATCTGCGTTGGCGGGATGATTTGGACTCACGCGACCGATAATCTCATTGACTGTAAGTTTCTGTTCATCATTCAACGGCACAGGGGATAAATCGGCAGCAGTTTGAAAACGCCGAAACTCTGCCGGAGTCCCTCGAAACGCCGCCAGTCCAATGCCACCATGCGGAATAACATCATCGCGGGATTCGATAACCTTTTGGCCATTCAGAAAACACTCAAAATGGTCCGCATGAATTCGCACAAGCAATGTATTCCAGGCATTCGGTAGATATGCAGGATGCGGTTCATTGTGCAGGATCGTCCACGAACCAACATCAGGACCGTCGAACCGTGTCAGCCGCAGATTGCCGGCGCTGGGATAAAAACCATAGTGCCGGTCATCACCATCCGAATGAAAAACGAGCCCAGCGGCACCTTCTTCGTCGCCCAGCTTGACATCAACTTTTAAGTCAAAAGGAAACTCGGGTCGAGGAACCTGCTGCAGGCAAAGTGTTCGACCTCCAAACGAAGTGCCGACACCATTGACGATGATTCTGGTTCCCTTGCGTTTCCATTCGCCACCAAACACCGGCTTCCACATCCGGGCATCCAGCGCGCCGATTGTTTTCCAGCGTGACATCGGGATCGGATTCGGTTCGTCAATCATCTCACGAATCAGATTGGCGGGCATAGCATAGCCAGCGCCAGTCTTTACCGTTGATTTCATGGTCACGAGTCCCACGATCTGGCCGTCTTCCGTCAGAACCGGCCCACCGCTGTTGCCGGGTTCGATGGGCATTGCCAATTCCAGCATCTTCACACCTTCCAACTCGAAGATGCCCGAAAACGTTCCACTGGCTGTCGAATACCTGCGACCACGCGGATGCCCTAACGCGATCAATCGACGATCCGTGGAAACTGCTTCGACTGAAATCGGCAATGGCGGCAGCGTCTCGTTGTCGATTCGAATGATCGCCAGGTCCAGTTGATTGGACGACGCATAAACTTCGAGAACCTTTGCCGTTTTGCCATCCGGCAACTCAACAATGAAATCACGACCATCGCCGATGACGTGTCGTGCCGTGGCAATAAGTCCCGGCCGATCAACAGCGAAGCCAGCTCCGAATCCGGATTCGGCACCCGTGCGATCAGTGGCTCGCACGACGACGAGCGACTTACGCACTTGTTCCGAAAGCGTCTGTTCTGCTTTTTCGATGTCTGATACGACGGCTGCAGCATTGTCAGCCTGAGCCTGAGCAATGCACCTGGCGGGTAGAAGCAAAAGCCCAACCGCGAACAGGAACTGAAATCCTGAGCGCGACCATGTTTTCAGTACTGCACTCACAGGAATCCTCCAAACAGGCCAAGGCTAAACAGTCCAAAGCTAAACCGGCCCGAGGCTAGCGCCTACG
>JBDNFT010000183.1:0-6955 GCA_041689695.1 Planctomycetaceae bacterium
ATTTTCAACGCCTGCCTCGGGCCCGTCGATCGCATCTGTTGGGACACTGCATGACGAAATCACAGTGCCATTGTCATCGACAACGCCAGCTTTGACATTCGTGCCGCCGAGATCAAGGCCCAGAAACAAACGGGTTGAAGTTGGATTCGTCATGGCTTGTATCGATGTGAAAACAGAACAGAAACTGGATCGTTGTTAATTGAGTGAGCCGCAAAGCGCTGATTTTGAAGTTGCGATGTTCCACATCCTGGGTGATGATCCGGCCCAAAAAGAAATGCCATTATCACAACCCGAAGCGTCAGCGAGGGATTTTTGGGCACACCGCCGAATTGAAAAATCAATCCCTCACTTACGTTTCGGGTTGCGAGAATACAGGATATCGACAACGCAGCTGGCACCCGGCGGCTCAAATCAAGGAGCCGCAAGTGCGGAGTCCCAATCTTGCCAAGAATTGAATTCTCGCAGACACGCACAGGCTTGGGAATGCCGTCATGCGAAACTCCCGTTGACCAGATTTCCCGAATGCGTGACGATTCCGGACATGCGTTTTTCAGTCCAAATCTTTCGAATACCCAGCGGTTGGTCGATGGTAATGCTGCATTCAGCAATCCGAATCCTGATATTGCTTGCCCTGCCCCTGACCGCACAGGCTCAACAGTCGCGGTGGGTGGTCGAAGACAAAAACGGCAACGTCGAAGTTTTTGCAGAGTTCGATCCTGGCATGGCCGAAGTTTGGCAAAACGTCAACGATGTCGCACACGAATTGCGGGAACTGCTGGCCGTTGAGCCAAATGGAAAACCGATTCAGATCATTCTGTTTCGCGATCAGGGCAGCTATCTGCGATTTCTGGCGAATACGATTCCTCAATCGCGCCAGCGAAAAGCCATTTTCTATCGAAATGGCGATGTTTATCAGGTCTACGCATATCGCAGTCGAACTCTGATTACGGACCTGCGGCACGAGGTCACACACGCAATCCTGCATCAGCACCTGCCATTTCTGCCGCTTTGGATCGATGAAGGGCTTGCCGAATATTTGGAAGAGCCAGATTTTTCTCGGTCAGATTCCAGCCGCACAAAATCGGCTCGCTGGAAAGCACGAGTAGGTTGGTCGCCGTCGTTGCAGGCATTGGAAAACATCCCGAATGCGGAGAGCATGGATGCAGACGACTACCGCGATAGCTGGGCGATGACGTGTTTGTTGCTCAATGAATCAGACGGCAGTCGTCAAGCTTTGCGGGACTATCTGGCGGTCATTCATCAGGGTGAGGCGCCAGGGCCGTTTAGTAAATTTCAAAAAACGGCCGATTCGGCGGTGTTTTCAAGGGCAAACTCCTATTTCAGGAAAATGCCGATTCGACTATCTTTGGATTCAAGTCAATGATGGTGCTCAACCGAGGACATCGGTTTGCCCAAAATTGATTCTGCTGGTATCCCGCCTTCTGACTGAATTCGTTCACCTCTCTCCTGCCTGTCTCTCTCCTCTCTTTTGTGAATCTGTTGTGCATCCGTTTAAGCGGAGTCTGAGACTCCGTCCGCTGATGATCGCAACTGTCACATTCGCCTCCTTGCTAAGTACGAAGGACCCCCCGTAATGTCATTTCTCAAATCACGATTCACTCGATTCGTCACTTGGTCACTCACACTCGCTGTTGTTGCAAACGGACCTTTGCTCACCGCCGAACAACGCACGACAGCAACACCTGTTGAAGAAACTTCTGAATACGAATCACTGGTGCAGGATGTCAAGCTGCAGCCTGAGGGAGTCTTGAAGGCGCGCATCGTTGATCTGCAGGGCAATCCTGTGGTCGGTGAACAGGTCTCTGTGACGTTCCGTGACAAAGAAGTGGCCGCTGTGGTGAGCGATGCCGATGGATTCGCGACCGTGAGTGGTATGCGTCCAGGATTGCACGCGATTGTCACTCCTGTTGGTACGACAGAGTTTCGTTTGTGGAATGCCGACACCGCGCCACCAACAGCGTCGGCAGTTCCAGCTATTGTTTCTGACGCTGAAGTTGTGCGTGGCCAGTTCGGTGCGTTCAACCTGCCGATGTTCGTCGTTCTGGCTGCCGCAGCCGCCGGCGTCGTGATCGGATTGGATGCCAGGAACACAGCAGAGGACGCCAAAAAAGCCAACGCTGCGTTGGAAGCTCGTGTTAAAGCTCTTGAACCAGCCAGCCCGTAAATCTGATGCCCGATGATACTTTCCTGCATGACATGCAATGACGCGAGCGGCAGGAAAGGAATCACCTTTGCCTCGATGTCAGCCACGCAGTCGATTATCGCTTCCGCTGCGGAAGAATGCAGATCTGAGACAGATCTGCCTACGTAGTCCAACCTGTCTCAGGTCGGATTCCCTCAGCGTGGCGATATCATTGGGAGACCGGATTCTGCTTCTCGCCAAAAGCACTACACCAAACCGCGTTTCTTGCGAATCGCCCACTCGCTGGTCATCAGCACGACCAACAACAAAAGTACAAACCAGTTGTCCCAAAGACTCAAGCGTTCCTGTCGCTTGAGTGCGACGCCTGGCAGGCCGTCTTTTGCCCACTGATTGATGCGTTCCAGAAACCCATCGGGTGTGAAAAATTCGCCGCCGCTGGAATGTGAGACTTCTCGCAGCAGTGAAAAATCAGATGATGGATCATCAAGTTCCGGATCACGCGCATTGACATGAAATCGTGTCGTGGCAATGCCAGCAATCGGCTGTCCGTCCTCAGTGGCTTTGACGCGAACCCAATAATCGCCGGCTTCAAGAGTCTCTGTGAAATCTGCCAGGCTCAGACCAACACCGGCTCGTGGCGTGAGCGATGTGCTTTTGCCCGCAGGGTTGGTGACGGATAATTCAAAGACTGCATCATCCTTCGGACGTCCTTGCTCATCACGAGCCCCGAAGGAAAGTTCCGAAGGCTGCCCAGGTGTCAGATCACGAGGATTGGCCACAACCCAGACGCGCTGATCCGTGTCGGCGTCTTTATGCGTGAGCCACAAAATGGCTTGCCGCCAGAAGCGAGTGTGCTCTTCGGCATAGCCTTCCATGTACCAGTTCTGCCATGTCGTATCACCTGCGAACACCAGCACGCGCGATGCTCCGACGGTTTGTCCAACGAGTAACGGATGGCCAGAATCCGAGACTGCAAGTATCTGAGCCAGTGACGCCTGCTTAGGTATCAACAGATTCGCCCCCGTGAGCGGCGGTAGCTGATCCCAGCGACCGCGATTTTGATCTGGCGCAGCGATCTGCATGACGTAATGTCCAAGTCCGTCGCGGGCTGGCAGCATTTTTTGCGGATCAGTCAGTTGGAGGTTTTCAGCAGGCAGCTCAGTGGGAAACAGCGGGGCCAGAATTGTTTTCCAGTAACCACGCTGTCCAAAATTTTCACGACCGCCTGTCATCATCAATCCGGCACCGCGATTACAGCAAATCGCAATTTGCTGAATCTGCTGCGGAGTGAACGCATCTGCCGGGACATCACCAATGATGAACCCGTCGTATGCGCCCTCCACGAAGAACCGATCCGGAATTGGTGTTTTGTTGCGTTCGCGAAAGTAGCGAGCGCGAATCGGCTGATAGTCCACCTGAATTCGGCTGCTGTCGTTCATTTTCATCAGCCACTTTGTTTCCGGACGGATAATATCAAAGTAAGCGATGCGAATGCCGCCGCGACCGACGCGAATAATGGTCTCCACGCGATTGTTCGTCTTGCGGACTTCGCCCGGCAGCGGTTCTGCTTCAACGGCAAGTTTCAGATCGCCGAATTGCTGTGGAGCGATTTGAAGCTGAATGATGAATTCTTCAGCAGCGGATTGCGGAGTGTGCATGGCGATCGGACGAGTATCCTCAGTGACTGGCACTGCCACCATCTCACCACTTTCACCGTCCTGCTTGCCCGTGCGATCTTCCAGGTAGACTCGAACCCGCACCGGCTGTCCCTGAGCCCCATTGGCTCGCAACTTGACGCGAATCGGCAACACATTGCCTTGAAACACTTCGCGAGACAGGTCAAGGTCATCCAGAGCCAGATCAAGCGACGCAGATAACGCTTCGGGGCTGCCGAACCCGACCGAATAAATCGGCCGTTGCAGCTTGCCGAACAGTCGTGCCACCTGTGTTGGATCCACATCCAGCGAGCCGGAAGCGGCCTGACGTCCATCGCCCAGAAACAGCACAGCGGGCACGCGATCTTTGCCAATTTCTTCGGACAGCAACTCCAGAATTTTTCCATTCGCCGTCATCGCGCCGTCGGACTTGTCTTCGGGATTCTGAACCGTCTGCAGCACGTCGGAAAAATCGCGAAAGCGGATCTCGGCTTTTTCGCCGATGGCTTTCAATCCCGATTCAGCCTCCGCCAGAATTCTGAGCAACGCCTGACGCCGTGTTCCGCCACCGGGAATGTCTTCCGTCTGCATGCTGCGACTGGCATCGGTCAGAACATACAGGATGGAATCAGACTCATCATGACTTTCGAAGACGACATATGGTCGCAGCAGCAACAAACACAAAACGACAATAATTGCCAATCGCAGCGTGATCAGAGTACGTCGCCAGCCAGCGGAAAGCTGTCGAATTCGCCGAGGATATCCCAGCCATAAAACGGCCAGCATTGCCACACTGGCAATGAGCGTCAGAGTCCATGACCAGACTGGCTCGAAGTGAAACGACATAGGAAAACGTCAGGCCCGAGTTGGCGACTGAAGAGGGGAAATACTTGGGTGGTACACAGCATAGCAGATCATATCACGCTCCGGCGAGCGGCATGCGTCAGCTTGCCGGTACATTGCGATTCCGGCGTTTGTCCGTGGCGCGGGCATCTTGCGAACCCGAAATCGTATCTGCACTGGTCGTAGACACCCACCGCTCGTCGGTCAATCGCAAAGTTTTTAGCAAACCCGGCGTATGAAATCCTGAGGCCGATCAGTAGAATTCAGTTCCTGCACGAAAACTTTTTCCTGAACCAATGTTTGTGAGTCCGCCGTGATGCAAATCGGTAACACTTCGAGGCGCTTCCTTCTGGTACCTTTGTTTCTACTTCTGATGAGTTCTGTGCAGCAACTTGCTGCCGCAGATCAGCCGAAAGATCTGGCCAGTGTGTTGACGCCGCTGGTGTCCGCCTTGACAGGTAAAACTCCGCAGTTTGAAATCAGCGGTCAAGTTACCGTGCCAATCGATGGCACCTCACAGCCCATCGAAGTTCGCATGCTGCGATATGATGACGAATCATTTGACCTCGCGTTGACTCATGCAGACTACGCGATCGAAATCCGCCGTCGAGCCGACGTGACTGCGATGGCGATGCCAATTCACAAGACCGTATTCATTGGACGCGGTCCAGTCGCAGCAGCCGAAAGTCTAAAACCGCTGGCGATCGCTGATCGGCTGATTTCCAAACAATCCAGCCTGGGCACAGTTTCCTTCGGCTTGAATCTGCTCGCAGCCGGCGACATCGAAGCAACACTACGAGGCCTGCTGGCCAGCGCGAATTTTATTCATGATCCGAGCAAGGGCTGCTGGAAGTCAGACGACGCTACCGTGACATGCCCTAAAGACCAAAGTATCAGCGTCAGCGCTAAGGATGTCACAGTGTCGCTCGACACTAAATCCAAAGTCGGTGATGCACCTTCGGCCGAAGAATGGCCCGGCATGAAAGTCACAGAACTGCCGCGTGGCGAACTGGAACGAACACTTCTCTTCGGAGTGCGTCGCGCGACGGAAGTTCTGCAGCCCGGTCGCGAACTGACGCAGCCGTCACAAGTTCCAAGATCGACTGAACACGGTAGTCTGACATGGATCGATGGCCAGCGCGTGGCGACGTTGTGGGGAACGCCGGAAGAGATTGGGACAGCCCATGGAAAACTGCTGAAGGAAGAAGCCCGACGCTGCATTGAATCTGTGCTCTACAGTTTTGGAATGGCCAACACGGTCCGCACCGGACGCTGGTTCCGACATGATTTGGAGGAAGCATATGCTCGACTATCACCGCACATCCCCGAACGCCACAAACGCGAAACTCAGGCGCTTGCTGTATCGCTGGGCATGGAACCTGAAATCGTGCAGGTGTTGAACGTGTTCCCGGAACTGTTTCATTGCTCTGGTTTTGCGGTCTTCGGCTCGGCCACAAAGGACGGCAAGCTTTATCACGGTCGCGTACTGGATTACATGACGACGATTGGCCTGCAGGATTCGGCGACGACGTTTATTGTGCGAGCTGAAGGTCAATTTGCGTTTGCCAATGTCGGCTACGCAGGTTTCATCGGCAGCGTGAGCGGGATGAACGCCGAAGGTATTTCTCTTGGCGAAATGGGCGGTCGTGGTGAAGGACAATGGGACGGAGCACCAATGGCCACTCTGATGCGTCGCGCGATGGAAGAATGTGACACGCTGCAGGAAGTTCAGGATCTGTGGACCAACAGTCCTCGCACGTGTGAATACTACTACGTCTTCGCTGACGGCAAGACGAATGAAGCAGTCGGCGTTGCGGCGACTCCGGAATCCATCGAATTCATCAAGCCAGGCCAGTCGGACGAACGACTTGGCGAAGGAATTCCAGATACCGTGGTCTTGTCGGCAGGAAGTCGCCTGGAAGAACTTCGTCGCCGTGTGACTGACAAGCACGGTCAGATCGACACCGAAGTCTGCCAATGGTTGATGAGCCGTCCGGTGGCGATGAGTTCCAATCTTCACAACGTCTTGTTTGTCCCGGCAGACGGCGTTCTCTACGTCGCAAATGCCAGCCACAAAAAGCCTGCGGCGGAGATGCCGTATGTGAAAATTGATCTGCGTAAGATGCTGGATGAAATTTCCGGCAAGCCCGGCGTTGCAAAAGTTCCGTAGATACGAAGAGTTCAGGCGAGCGGCAAGGCGTGAGCCCTCCGCGTGCGCTAATTCGGGATTATAGCAGCGATCACTCTCGGAGCGATGAAAGTCGAAGGCCGCGTTTTGCGGCCTTCGTCACTC
>JBDNFT010000184.1:0-3067 GCA_041689695.1 Planctomycetaceae bacterium
CGCGATGATCTCCTTGCGAAGTCGTGGCGCGCGAGTGGCCCAGTCGGCGAGGACGGAATCAGCAACCTCAACACGACCATCTTTTCGCATGGCGGCGATGGCGGCCGACTGCAGTTCGGGAGCTGTGCGGCTTGTCAGCAGTGAGGTCAATGAGTAAAGATGTGGCTCGCCCAGAAACGGTCCCTGAGCAAGCATACGGATCGCCGCAATGCGAAGTGCAATGGGCGAATCTTCATTCGCAGTAAGTCTGATCGCGTGATCCATCACGGGCTTCCAGATGGATCGAACCGTCTCATCGCCTGGAGACAATTGCTGCTCTGATCGACGACTCCACGAATCCACGAACAATGCCATCTGATCGAGTTTCTCGGCCGCAGCGGATTCTGGTGCAGCATGGACTGCAGCCAGCGACAGTTCCTGCAGGACGCTCCGCAGCGTGGCGTCGTCAGTGAGCGTTGCGGCATTTGCCAGCAAGCGATCCAGCATTTTTCTGGGGATGGCAGCCTCACGTTGGCTAAGAATTTGTGCCACGTTGTTCGCTGACAACGAACTTTCGACCGCTGACATGATGTGAACATTGCCACTGTCCCGTGCCATCAGCATCGCCAGCACTTTCGCGCTGGCGGATGGTTCAAGTGCGGCTGCTGAGTAAGCGACTTGCAGGCGGACAAAGGCATCGTCATCCTGTGCAAGCTTGATTAAGGCGGCAACGAGTTCTGCGGAATTCGATAGCTGCGATTCGGAGATTCGCAAGGCATGGCGTCGCACATGAGGATCGGCATCCGTTATCAGTTTTAGAAGCAAGTCAGCCGATGGCGTTTCCATGTTTGCCCAAGTGGAAAGTGCCTGGACTCGAACTTCCGGACGTGAACTTTCGACCGCCAGCGATTTAAGTTTTGCCACCGCCGCAGTATCGTGATTCCACTGTATCAGTTGCTGTACGAGATCTCGCTGGATGCCATTTCCCACATCCATCGCGGCTGCCAGTTGCTCACCGTGCAGATTAGAGAGTTGCGGAGTCTTTCGTGATTTTGCGTCGTCTGCAACGATGCGATAGATACGCCCCATGTTCGCCCCGGCACGCGTGTCGAGAGTTGCCAGCGTATCCGGCGGAATCCAAATCGGATGCTCAATGACGTAGCGGTACATGTCCACAACCCACAGCGCGCCATCAATTCCGGTGTGAGCCTGAACGGGACGAAACCAAGGATCAGTGGATGCCAGAAACTCGCGGTCGAGTTAATCTTCAGGTCGGCGGCTGGTAAAGCTGACACCGTTTGTTGATAAATGCTGTCTGTGAACCAGATTGTTCACAGGTTCGCACGTGAACGCATCGCCGTGAAAGCCCGTGCCAAGAGCATCATCACGATAGATTCCAAGTCCGCACGCAGCGGTCGGTCGGTTCGGTGGGCCAGACAGCATGAACAGGACCTGATTCGAAATCGAATACAGTCGCCCCGGATTGGGTTGAGCCGCAATGCCAACCACGGTCTGCTGAGGGGCCAGATACGGATTGCGGCGAAGATATTGATTCGCCAGCGGATAATGCATCCGCATTGTTCCGTTGTTACAGCCGAACCAATCACCCCAGTCATTGCGAACTCGTCCCTGTTGAGTCGCGCCAGTCGCAGGTTCCAGCACGCCGGTATCTGGGTTGATTCGAAAGTCTCGCTGGCCAAGAGCGATCACTTCCCCTGTTTTGACACTTGTAATCTCGCCGCCGAACAAGCCACATGAACCATACACCCAACCATCGAGTCCATATTCCAGACTGTTGACGCGGGCCTGATAGTTGTGAGTCGCAAAGCCCGTGAACAGCGTTTCAACTTTATCTGCCTTGCCGTCGTTGTCTTTGTCTTCCGCGTACAGGATGTCAGGCGCTGCACAGACAAGAATTCCTTTTCGCCAGACAGTAACTCCTGTTGGATATGCCAAGCCGGACAGAAAGACTTCTGAGCGATCGTATCGACCGTCGTTGTTATCGTCATACAAGCAGCGAATGCGACCTCCGGATTCCGCGCCGCCTTGCGGATAGTCGCTCATCTCCGCAACCCACAGCCGATTGTCAGGGCCGAACGAGATTGCAACAGGACTTTCGATCATGGGCTCCGATGCCACAAGTTCTGCATGGAACCCTGGTTTTGTGCGCAGTGAACTGACGGCTTCCGATGGCGATAATGGCCGAATGCCGTCGGTCTTGTCTGCCTTCGCATCTGTCTTCTCCGCATTCGCAACCGACAGGAATTTATCTTTCAACTGGGCTTCAACGGAGTCCACAATTGTCTGTTCCAGGCCGGTCGCATACGGTCCGGGAATGTCGTAATACACCATCGCCCCGCCGCCTTCGTAGCCGCCTTCGCGCAGAATGCGTTCAGACGGAACATAGCCAGGACAGGCGTTTGCGTATGCATTCATCCAGATGCGACTGCCGTTCAATTCCTTCTTCAAACGCAGCGCGTAATCGACAACGACCTCACCAGGCAGAAAGACCCACGCGAGTTCGTCGCCGAAGGAAACCGTCTGAATCGGATAACTAATCTCCGTCGTCAATGCTTCGCCGCGATCCAGCCTTGCCAACTGTGTTCGCGCATGATGTCCGATTGCGTTTTGATTCTTTGCTTTCTCTTCCCATTGTTCGCGCGTTGGCAGGGGCGCAAGTTTCAGCGTGATTCGTTCAATCAGCGAAGTCGGAGCCTTTGTCAGCGGCTGCAGCGGAGTCGCCAGTACTCGCTGCACTTCTTCGGCCAATTCATTCCCGAGACTGTCGGCAACGTCAAACTTTGAACCCAGAACGCCACCACGCGGATTCGAATCTGCCCCACATCCAATCGAAATCAGAGCAACGCAACCGGGATTTCGACGCTGGATATGATCCATGGCGTAGCCAGCCCAGTCGCCGCTGATCATATCGTCGCTGAGTGTCACGCAATGGCAGGCATAGTTCGTGAAGATCGCTCGCAACTTGCCATCAGGATCATGTACGGCGAGCAGAGGTAGGTCATGATCAACCGGCCCGCCTTTTGTGCGTCGATTGAACGCGAACCCGACTTTGCCAATTCCCCACGAG
>JBDNFT010000185.1:0-5904 GCA_041689695.1 Planctomycetaceae bacterium
GCCAAGAGTTTCGGTTTTCCCTGCAAACACGGGGTGCCGAAAGTCTTGGCGACTTCCGTTACGCCTTAAGTCCACGCCATTGGGGATAAACCCGGTGGGGTGATTGTCCTTACGACAACTGTGTGCAAATGACAACAGCCAAATTACCTGCATGGGCCAACAAGCCTGTTTCTCGCCGACACGAGAAATTCATCCAGGCTGCGCTGTTCCTTTGTGCGGCGTTGTCCGTGCTGACGACGGCAGCCATTATTTTGGTACTGCTCACCAATGCCGTCTATGCTCCGGGCGACAAGACGGCGTTTTTTGAACGAGTATCGCTGTGGGAATTTGTCTCAGGAACACATTGGAAACCAACAGATGGTGCTGATGCGCGGTTTGGAATTCTGCCACTTCTGTGCGGCACATTAATGGTTGCCGTCATCGCTTCACTCGTCAGTGTCCCGGCTGGACTTGGTGCGGCGATTTACATGAGCGAATACGCTTCGCCTCGAGAACGTGAGTTCCTCAAACCGATTCTTGAAATTCTGGCGGGGATTCCATCGGTCGTTTACGGCTTCTTTGGACTCAAGTTCATTACGCCCTGGATTCTGAAGCCGTTGTTCAGTCTCGTTGGAATTGATCTGCCAATCTTCAATGCGTTAAGCGCCGGGATTGTGGTTGGCATTATGGTGACGCCGCTGATTGCATCGCTCAGTGAAGACGTCATTCGATCGGTTCCGCGAAGCTTACGGGAAGCGGCTTATGCACTTGGCAGCACCCGGTTTGACGTGTCGGCACGTATCGTTGTTCCGGCGGCGTTGTCGGGTATTCTGGCTGCGTTCCTGCTGGCATTTTCCCGAGCGATCGGCGAAACCATGGCCGTGGCGATAACGGGCGGTCAACGGGCCATTGCGACGCTTAATCCAATGGAGGGCGCGCAGACCATGACGGGTTTCATGGTCCACGCCAGCACCGGCGACAGCGCGGCGGATTCGATCAGTCGCATGAGTATTTACGCTGTTGGGATTGCCTTGTTTGTCATCACATTGACGATCAATATCATCTCCGGATGGATTCTTCGACGTTACCGGGAGGTTTATCAATGAGCAGCACAGATGCTGTCAGCGTTCCTTCCAGCGGCGCGACGTCCTCTCCAGTCAGCTTTATTTCAGGTGCCGACAGTTCCATTCGGCGGCGTCTGTTTTTGTCGCGTGTGTTTTCAGGGCTCTGCCGATTTGTAACATATGCAACGTTGGCCGTGTTGGTCGTGTTGTTGACGGCGATTATCTGGAGCAGTCTTGGGCGTCTCTCACCGGATTTTTTGTACAACACAAATTCTTCGAATCCCACCAAAGCTGGGATGCTGGCGGGTCTCTGGGGATCGTTCTGGCTGATTCTTTTCACGGCAATTCTTTCCATTCCCGTGGGAGTCGGTTCTGCCGTTTATCTGGAAGAAATTGCGAAGGATAATTTTTTTGTTCGCGTGATCAAAACGAACCTTGCCAATCTGGCTGGCGTGCCATCGATTGTCTACGGCATTCTTGGATACACCGTGTTTCGCAGCGCCGCAGCTGTTTTGAAAGTCTGGTTCGATGGCCACCACGCCTTCAACATCATGGGATTGTTTCGGATTCGTCTAAACAAACTTCCCATCTACGAAGATAACGTTCTGGTGGGAGCACTCACACTGACGCTGGTTGTACTTCCGACCGTCATTGCCGCCGCGCAGGAAGCGGTGCGTTCTGTACCGAGTTCAATTCGAATCGCATCGCTGGCCTTGGGGGCGACTCGCTGGCAGACCATCTGGCGACAAGTCATCCCCGCGGCATTGCCGGGAATTTCAACGGGCGTCATCTTATCGACATCACGGGCAATTGGCGAAGCGGCACCGCTGATTATGCTGGGGGCGTTGACAATCACATCCATGGTGCCCGGCAATATTGATTCGCCGATTGAACTCATCACAAAACCGTCTCAGGTTCTGCAAGCACCGCTGGACCAGTTCACTGCCATGCCAATCGAAATCTACGACTGGTCAAAACGTCCCGATCCACAGGATCGATTTACGGCAGTGGCCGCGTCGGGAATTATCGTCCTGATGGCGGTGCTGTTATCTATCAATGCGGTAGCGATGGTGGTGCGACACTACGCCAGCCGACGACTTAAATGGTGAAAGCGATCTCCAAAGAAGATACTGGAACGAGTTCACCTGCTTCGGACTTTTTACATGCCTGCCATAACAAAGAATTCAGTGCCACCTCCCGTTGCCGGTGTCGATCGCAACCAGGACATGTCTGATCATTTGCCATCAATCCAGGCGCGGCATGTTGATTTTTATTACGGCGAACATCAGGTTTTGTTTGACGTGTCGCTGACGGTGCCCGAGCGCTCTGTGACGGCCTTAATTGGCCCATCTGGCTGCGGAAAAAGCACCTTCCTGCGCACGCTGAATCGGATGAATGATCTGATTGAGGGAGCTCGCTGCAAAGGCGAAATTCTTGTGGAAGGCCAGGACATTATGGCCCCGGCCGTGGATGTCGTGTTGCTGCGGAAGCACGTCGGGATGGTGTTTCAGAAATCGACGCCATTTCCAAAATCGATTTTTGACAATGTTGCGTACGGACCACGAGTCGCAGGTGAAAAGAACCGCGCTGTTTTGGCGGACATTGTGGAATCGTGTCTGAAAAAAGCCGCGCTGTGGGACGAAGTGAAAGATCGCCTGACAGGTTCCGCAATGGCGCTGTCCGGTGGTCAGCAGCAGCGACTCTGTATCGCGCGAACGCTGGCAACAAATCCACATATCATTTTGATGGACGAACCGGCGTCAGCTCTGGACCCTGCCAGTACAGACCGTATTGAAAATCTGATCGGTGAATTGTGTGCCAACTATACAATTGTCATCGTGACTCACAACATGCAGCAGGCTTCGCGAGTCAGCCATCAAACGGCATTTTTCTTCAAGGGAATTCTCATTGAAACCGGGCCCACGATGAAGATCTTTACAAGTCCTTCGGAAAAGAAAACGGAAGACTACATCACTGGACGATTCGGCTGATGGGCGGGAAATCGGAATTTCTGCAGCAATCTTAACAATTCATTAATCATTCCAATTCATATTGCGGAAGTCAGAGGCAGGTTCTCTGGTCGTACGCAGATTTCTGACGGGTTTTATGCGTATGACCACTCACTTTGTAAATGAGATGGAACTTTTGCATCGCGACATTTTGTCGATGTGCTCGACAGTGGAAGAGCTTATCCATGATGCTGTTGATGGCCTGCAAAATGGTCGCAGCGAACTGGCTGAGGAAGTTTCCTCTCGAGACCGTGAAGTTGATAAGTGGGACATTCGGATTGAAGAAGAGTGTTTGAAAATTTTGGCGCTCTATCATCCGGTTGCAAACGATCTTCGTCGTGTGGCCGTTGTGATGAAGATCGCTGCGGAACTTGAGCGAGTTGCGGATATCGCAGTCAGTATCGCGGAAAGATCTGCTGGGATGGCTGAACACGGCGCGTATCCAATGCCAGGTCGTTTGAACGAAATGACACAAGAAGCACTCAGTATGCTGCATGACAGTATTGATGCGTTTGTTGAACAGAATTCGGCCGCAGCCCGCATCATCTGCCAACGGGACGAAATTGTGGACGACCTGAATAGTGAGTTGATTAAAGAAGTCGTCGATGTGATGAAGCGGAGACCTGAACTTGTGGAACCAAGTCTGCATCTGTTCTCTGTCATTCGTCATGTCGAACGTGTCGCTGACCATGCGACCAATATTGCTGAAGATGTCGTGTATCTCGTTGAGGCGGCGATCATTCGCCATCCTCGACTACATAGATAAATTTTAACAGGCGCGCCGAAACCCCATGCAGTCGAACATTCTTGTGATCGAAGATGAACAGTCCATTGCGGACGTGATCGTCTACAACCTGCAGAAAGAAGGGTATACCGTTCATTGGGAACGCGACGGGCGCGAAGGACTGCTGCGAGCACAGAGCCTGATTCCGGATCTGTGTATTCTTGACCTGATGTTGCCAGGAATTGATGGTCTGCAAATTTGCCGACTCTTAAAGGCAGACACTCGGACAAAAGCTGTTCCCGTAATGATGCTGACAGCTCGCAGTGCGGAGACGGACGAGATTGTCGGATTCAACATGGGGGCAGACGATTACGTTACGAAGCCGTTTCGAGTTCAGCCGCTGATTCATCGCATCAAGGCATTGCTGAGGCGTGCTGATTCGGCAGATGCTGTAAAAAATCAGCTTGAAATGCACGGCATCGACATCGACCGCACGAATCATGTCGTCAAATATCTGGGCAAAGAACTCGAACTGACTCCGACCGAGTTTCGTTTACTGTGGACGATGATGTCTCAGCCAGGACGTCCGTTTTCACGCAACGAACTCATGGAAACTTCGCGCGGCGAAGATGCGAATTCTTTGGAACGCACGATCGACGTTCACGTGCGAGCCCTGCGTAAGAAGCTCGGCGAGACCAACGAAATCATCGAGACTGTTCGCGGTGTTGGTTATCGGATGGCTCGCAAATAGCGGTATTTTACAAGATCGTGATATCTGCGTCGCAAATCCCGGATGCCTTGTTACCGTCTTTCAGCACAGCCTGATGCATGCCCGTCCCGTCTTTACGCAGTACGACTTCGAGTGTTCTGGTCTGATTGGATTCCAAATCAATGAGCTCGTAAACCAGCCGCGTGTACTGTGAATCTGCGTCGTCGGCCAGCGTGCGAGTTTGAACGAGGTAATGGCGGTCTTCAATAAAAATCCGGTCACCAGGCTGAACGGACAATGATCGTCCGTGACTGGACGCGACACGAATTCGATCACCCGCAATCCAGCTTTTTACAGTCTGAATCAGGTTTGAAAAGAACGAGTTTTTTGAATCGCCTGCCGCCACAAGATATTCTCTTTATAGACGGGACGCCAGTCCCGTTCTTGTTCCGAGGACTTCAGATCAGACTACTCGGAAATCGAGAGCCGGGCTCCAGACACTGGCAGCACCAGTCGCGTCGAACGCTCGCACCCACATTCGGTAGGAGCCGGTCGACAGGGCCGTAACTGCTTTGTAGGAATTCGTTGTGATGTTCGACAGATGAATCACTTTGGCCGGCCCGCCGACTTTATCCACCCACAGTTCATATCGAACGGCGTTGGAAACCGGAGTCCACTGGATCTTTGGTGTGCTGTTGGTCGTGGCACCTGGAGCCGTGAGTTCAGGTCGCGCTACGGCGTTGACTTTGAATGCCACTGCTGAAGACCACTTGCCGGATGTTGTCGCACCGACCGGCATGACCCAGACACGATAATCGCCGTTGACAAATCCTTTTGAAGCGGTGTACGAGTTTCCGCTGACGTTCTGATCACGGAGGTAGACCGTTCCGGATGCGTCGGCGACCCACAAGTCATACCGCACAGCACCGGCCACAGGTTTCCATGTGAACGTTGGTGTCGTCGAATTCGTGGTTCCTGTCGGAGTCAGCACTGTACCGGCCGTTTCGACGTTGAAGTTAGACGGGGAACTCCACGTCGTCATCTTGCCTTGAGAATCAATCGCCCGCACCCAGTAGCGATAGTCGCCGAGTGCCAGATTCGCAGGGATCGGTGTTGATGTCGCGTTCGTCTTATCAACGGTCGTGATTCGTTGAGCACCACCGGTCCCGGACAGATTTGACAACCAAACTTCGTACATCGTAGCACCGGTCACAGGATTCCAGTGCAGCGTTGGTGTCGCCGTGTTTGTTCCCGTGACAGTCTTCAATGTCGGGATCGAAAGAATCGTGTAATCAAATCCATCAGACCAATGTCCGATTGCTGTCGCTGTGTTGCCTCGCACAAAGTAGCGATACTTGCCCGGCGGCAAAGTCGAAAGTCCGGAATACTGCGATGTCGGCAGGCCGGTCACGTTGGATA
>JBDNFT010000186.1:0-7350 GCA_041689695.1 Planctomycetaceae bacterium
CCATTGTTGCGTTCCATCGCGTTGGGGATTAAGACATCCAACTCTACGATGGGCGCAACAATATTTTAAACCTAATTCTACCCAAATTCCCTAATCCTCAGGAAAATCGTCAGCCCAGTATTGCGCCGCTGCTGCTCGATGTGGAACATGACAGCGATTCCGCTGAACGCTGGCGAAATCAGGAATCATTGGCCGAAAAATGGCGGGGTAACAACGGTGAGACAGACGCTAAGTCGGTCACTGGCTGGGAGCGACATGTTCAATTCACATTGGATGTGATTGACGGGAAAGAAAAACTCGGACGACCTCCTGAGGATCTGATTGATGTCTTGGCGATGATGGCGATCGCCGGCCCTGGAACGGCCTCTCTCAGAGCACTGCAGCGAATCCTTCCGGATTCATACGATGATGACTGTGATGACTGTGATGACCGGGCAGCTGCGGGTCCTTTAGCTCACGCATTCCTGCACCTGTTCAATCTTCCAGAGGTCTATTGCCTGCTGCGAGATTCCAACAAGTCCATCCCATACTGGCGGTCAGTGCTGATGTATTGTCTGGCCGGTAACCTGCAATCGGTTTTGGATGAATACTCGCACATTCTGGTGGAGTCTCTTGGGGTTCGAGGCAACAGTCGTCAGGAAATTGCCAATGGCGTTAGCGAGGCAATCGCTCGCAGTCTTACTCTCCGGACGGCAACAACGAAAGCGGACGTGATCAGCACGACCAGACGGACGGTACGGATCGACGAGCCCATCCGATTCCGGACTCGCTTCGCGATGCGATTCGGCGACCAGGAAGCGGATGACAACGGCGTTCAGACACGAGCTGATCAGGTTCGCTCAGCGTTCAATTCGCCGTTCTGGCCATTTGTGCTGGCGACAACATCCGTCGGCCAGGAGGGATTGGATTTCCACAACTACTGTCACGCCGTAGTACACTGGAATCTCCCATCAAATCCCGTAGACCTAGAACAACGGGAGGGGCGTATTCACAGATACAAAGGCCATGCTCTGCGAAAGAACATCGCGAGTGAGTTTCGGAACGCCTGTAAAACCCTGCACAAGGACCCATGGGAATCCATGTTCCAGACGGCCCGTGACTCACGGACTGAAGGTCAAAATGACCTTTTCCCTTTTTGGATTACCCCGTTTGGAGACGCAAAGATCCAGCGACATGTTCCTTCACTGCCACTCAGCCGTGACACCATACAGTACGCGGATCTGCTCAAAACACTTGTGCTCTACCGGATGGTTTTCGGCCAGAACCGCCAAGAAGACCTGGTGCAATATCTTCTCACACGACTTCCACAAGCTGAGGTGGAACGCATCGCAGAATTATGCAGGGTTGATTTGTCGCCCGTGTGACAGTCACGAAACCGGATCTGATGCGACTTGTACTGCAGGCTTCTGTGGCGGCATTGGTGAATGTGCAGGCCGGGGAAATTACCGACGCTGAATTGAGGCGACGGGCTGTGAAGGGCAATTGAAGTGAATCCATATGAACCTCCGGAACATGCACCAGCAGGCGTAGCCCAAGAGCAACTCCCGAAGTTTACGCTGGCTGGCGAGGATATGCTCATCGGACACGGCTGGCCGGTCGCCTACCACGGGGCGATCGTGGCATCACCTGATGCCTTCTATCGCGTCTTGCACGCTACGCAGGCATTTTCGGGCGTTGCGGGTATCATAGCCAAACTGGTCGGCAACACGATCTCCCAGCCCCTCGGTGAGCGGGCACTGGATTTGTCCCAGCTTCCGCCGGAGATCGTCGATCATCAGGACTGGCCTGTGAAGCAGCGACAGGGGCCAGTCCTCGTCGTCTCCAAATCGGCTGTTCGATCCGCTACTTATTCGTTCTGGACGACGTTCACACTGACAACAGACAAAAACCGATACAGTCTGCAATTCTACTACCTGAAGCGGAGGAAGATCCTGCGATATCTCAAGTCGATCGGTTGGTCATTTTGACACGGTGTGGTGGCTCGCGCCGCACATGGTTGCACGCAACAGCCGGCGATGGTGTGCTGCTGACTCGCGACGGGAATACGGAACGCCAATACATCGAATCGGTTGAGCTGTACCGCGTCAGTCCAGCCGATGATAACGGAACCCTCGTTCGGTCGGCTCATGCGTGGCTGTACAAATTCGACGACAAAACACGAGTAAGAATCTTGATGGACTGCCGATCTAAAAGTTGCAGGCGATGAACGTTGTTCGCGTTGCCATTTCACGAGCCGACGGCACGTGTTCGCCGACCAGCGAAGAGCCGTTGGCGACGGCAAACTTCACTTGCCGGCAGATTTCTTCGTAGATCGGAATTCCGTTGTTTGTGCCAACAAGGATCAGCGAGGTCCGTAGTCGCTGCGTGCTCAGGATAGAGGTTGCACGGAATGGTGGGCGATCATCCAGTCCGCTGACCGATCAATCTACCCTACTGTCTCGATGCCTGTTCGGTCTTTCGAAATCAATGAATCACCGATTCTCAGATTAAGTCGGTCGCAACTCGCAGTGCTTTCAGGTCGCCGCATCTGTTTCGGCGATAGATGCGGGACGACGGCATGAAGTTTGCGAACGAAAGGATGGAAACCGTGGAGTGATCAGTCATTCAGAAAGCCACGTTTCGAGAGTCGGAGATCACGCAGGCTCCTCGCAGACTACAATTGCAGTTGGATTGCACCACTATCATTTTAGGCGGAAGGAGAATTTTAAATGAAGACTTTCATGTTCATAACGGGGACCACGGCGATGCTGATACTGTTCAGCAGCGGCGCGATGGCTCAGGGAAACGGGATTTTGTCTGGCAATGGCCCAAATAATATTGGGGGAATTCTGGGGCAGGCCGTTGGTAATGCGATTCAGAACGAAATTCAGGGTAGTGCTGGTGTCTCGAATCGCCTAGGTACTAGAAACGGAAACCAGCGAATTGGCAATGGACGGTACAGAATTCAGAGCGGCGCAAACAATCGGATCGGGGGAAATGGCAATTTCGGTGTCGGCGGATTCAACGGCTACTCAAATAACTCGGTGAACAACAGTCAGCTCAACAGCCGCTTTCGGAACAATTCGATTGCTTCACTGCTCCTGAGTCAGTTTCCGCAAGCGTCGAGAATTCTGGCACCCAATGGCTACAGCAATCAAGGAGCCTATTACAGAAACAATGACCAGTACTATTATTATCCGATTTCCAACTCTGGAAATCAGGGATTACAGCAGAGCTCGACCTTGTATCAGCAACAAAACCAGTCCACGGGCGTCAGCAGCATCGCGCCGGTCGAGCCGGTTGCGATCCAATTCGGCGGTTTTGCCCACACTGAGGAGTTGGGTAATCTGCTGCCGGTGGTGGTAAACGACTTCTGCTTGGACATGCACCACAACTACAGCCACAATCAAAACTTCTCCTCTGCATATCGGGAAGCTTACGCGATGCGGACTACCGCCAAATCGCTGCAGCAGTCGCTGCCTTCGAATGATCGTGATGTTGTTAAGCAGCACCTTGTATCCATTGATCAGAAGTTGCATCTTGTTGATCGTCAAACTCGAGGCTGGACGCGGGATCACGCGCGTCAGGTCGGCGAACTTGGCCTAATTGCCAAGGAGGAAATGGTCAGCGATATCATCCATCACATGATGTACGATGCCGGAATCTCTGTCGAAGGACATGCCCCACCCAGTTCCGCAGATTCAGATGCGGTCACGGGTGAAGTCGCCCCGCCACCAGCGGGAATTTAGTTGATCGTTGGAATTGAATCATTTCGCGAAAGCCCGACCTGAATCAGGTCGGGCTTCAGCATTAGTAAGCCGTGGTTCAGTGCCTCTCTCTTGAATTCTTACAGTTCTAGGCTTTTGTGCCAAACCCGTCTGACCACGTTGGAAAAACCACTGGCGGATGAATGATCTTCGTAAATAACTCCACTCACTCATCTGCCCGAATCGCCCGAAGATCTCCAGAAGTTCATCACGCCCGAAGATCACGTCAGGCCAGCGACGTTCGCAAATGTCACATTGGAGTTCCCGCCGCTCAGGATTTGCTTCCGCAGCTCAAATTGGCGTCCCTAACCGCCACGCTCCATCCCGCGCTGCAACCGCTGTCGGTGGCGCACACCGAAGCAGCGAACAGCACGCTAATTCTGATGGATTTTCGTGGGCGCGCGGGGACCGTATCTCTCCGCTGTTTGCCAGACGCCAGGCCGCGACCGGAAGTGATCACGGCCTGTTCGTGTCTACGCCGCTTTCTGCAGGATCGTCTGAGCTTTGAAATCATTGCTTTCCTGTAAGCTGGCTTGCTGGCTTTCAATCCAGTTGGCGGCCTCGTGGATGACCGTGTGAAGTTCATCGACGTTGCGCTCGAAGAAGTTGCTCGAATAGCCTTCTTTGCCAGTGGCTGAAGTTTTCCACGAACGCCTGATGGTGAAGTCGAAATATTCGAATCCGCTGGTGGCCTGGCGTTGCCAACGCTCATGACCTGCGACACCAATACTGGTTCATCCTGCTGGTCAGCGAAGGGCACCATGCGTTGGTGCCATTAAAACCTGAGGCGTTGCCCCAGGCTGACTTGCCAAGGCCCGTTGGGCCGAATCGCAGTGCGTGAACGCCACACGCACGGATCGGCGCCCCGGAGTCCGCTATTTCTATGTCGCGCACTGCATTTCGCGAAGAACAACTCGATTGCAGGCGAATCTGCGTTCAGCATCGGCGCATTGAAATGCTCAATGTCTACTCGATACGAAAAGCCTACTCGGCGACATAACGAATATCGTCGAGGAAAAAAGTCACAGGCTGACTTTGCCCAGCCAGTGACCAGCCAAACCCGGTCTTCAGGCGAGTGAGGTCGCGATCGCGCAGCGTGATTTGAAATTTCTGCCAGTTCGCCGTCAATCGGATGTCCTTGAGCTCCCCTTTGGCGGTGTCATGGTACGGTTGATCGCCGTCGATCAGGCCAAACATGAAGTTGACAGTCTCACCTCCAGCAGCTCCGCGAGCCCAAAACTCAAGGGCTACTGCTCCGGTTAAATTCAATCCGCCGGGTTTTGTTCCGTTCCAGTCGTGGGCAGGTGACTGCCAAAGAACACCGCCCCAGTCACCGGATGTCGTGTATTCCACTTTCAGGCATGTCTTCCCTGAACGAGGCCGATCAGCACAGTCCCGCGACATGCGAATTGCTTTGGAGTTTCCCATATAGCCTGATGGCGAATACACCGAATCTGTCACTTCGTCACCATAGACAATGTACGGAAGTTTTGCCTTGAGAGCAGGAAAAGACTTTGCCGGAGCGTCTACTGAAAACGGCATATTTGCTACAGCAGCTCCGCCATTACCATCGTAAACATAGGCGAACAGTCGGTAACTCCCGCCGCACTCCGGAACAGTGACGGTGGCCGCCATTTCTTTGGTGACGATAGCGTCCGGGAAATTGAACTCCTCGGCCTGCGCATCGCCGCCGACACCAATCACGCCTGAGTCAAAGCGCAGCACCCACTTCACCGTTAAGTCGTCATGCTCCGGATCCGAAGCGGCAAGTGCTGCGTTGATCTTGTCGTCTGGTTTTAATCCGGTAGCCTGATTAATAGTCAGCAGAGTAATCTGCGGACAACGATTGTTCGGAGGCGCACCTGTCCATGCTTCCGTCATCGCATCGACTGCTGCGAGTCGGCTGCCGTCTGGCAGCAGCATGCCAAACCATGTGATTGTTGTTTCCTGCTTATGTCCCCAAACAAAAGCGTAAGAGCCAAGACAAAGTCCAGCCTGATCGAGAACAGCGTTGCGATAGCCACTGGCGTAGCTCTCGCCCTTGGCAGTACTCGACGGTTCAATTGACGCACCCCAAACAGTTTTTTCGACTTCCCACGGTCCGCGCGGACCATGTTCTGTCACAACATACGGCTTTTGAATTCCAGCTTTGCGATATCGTTCGGCCAGCGATGAAATACTTCCGTAAGAGTTCACGCCAATGATGTCAACATTCGGACAGTACTGATCAATGCTGCTCGCTTTGTTTGCGTTCTCACCTAATTCAGCGATGACGGTCATCGTCGGATGGCTTGGATCAATCTTTCTGATCTCACTTGCGATGTGATCAATCGCTTGCCAAATCGCCGAATTGCTGCCGTCGCCCTCCATCTCGTTGCCGATACCCCACAGGAGCACAGCCGGATGATCCTTGTATTCCCGCACAGCCGCAAGGCATTCATCCAACTGCTGCTGCACAGCGGCTTCATCCTGATAGTTGAATCCGTGACGTTCGTGTCCCAGCCACAGCCCAACGCAGACTGTCAGATTGTGACGTTGTGCTTCGTCCAGAATTGATTGAAGATTGTCCGCGCTCCATGTCCGGACTGAATTTCCGCCAGCTGCGGCTAACGACGTCCAGCTCGCGCCTGCGGCAACCCCAACTCCCTTGATGGTATAAGGCTGACCGTTTCGAACGAGCTGAAAAACACCATCGTTTTGTTTGAGCGACACGACCGACTGGGCATTCGCTGTGTGCACGAAGCTGCAGGCCAGCATGACGACAAGGACCACTCCATAATTGCGAAGTAACAGTTGCACAATAAATCCATTTCGAGACAAAGTATGAGTTTCAAAAGGCCGATGTCCTGAAACGGATTATATACAGTCACGTCCCCGATGTTGCACCCCGTTTGTAGTCGTAGCATCAAAGAAAATCGCGGGGGATGGCTGTTTCCCGCCGCTCCTCGCATGGATCCGTACATGACGAACTACGTCACACGGCTCCCGCCTCGACATCAGGCGCGAAAGCGATTGTTTGGATAAGCGATGCGTCAGCGAGGGATTTGAGACGAAGAATCCAGGCAATTCTATCCCTCACTGACGTTTCGGGTTGCGAAAATACATCAAGCATTGATTCAATGGTCGTCGAAGAATTGTTACAACCTCGCAGCCAAGATGATTTGCTCCACTACATCAGACAATATTCTTGCCCCTGATCTTCTTACCCAATACAGCGACGCGATGGTCAGTCACTCATGAAAGATTTTAACTATGACGGCCCAACGTTCTCGGCCACGCTTCGCAGCGATTTCTTTCTGCCTGACCATCTGTTGTTTTCTCGGCGTGTGTCTGACAATGGCCGTATGGCTGATTCCGGTCGACGTCGTCAAAGTGCGGGCGTATGATGCCGCTCCGCCAGAACCGTTCGCGCAGTTCGAAGCCATTGGGCGAGCGGAAGTGTTATGGTGGTTCTTCCGAGTTGTTGCGGTGCTGGGGACCATTGCCACCGGATACGCGCTTTATCGTCGCATCGAAACAGCACGATTCATTGCAGGTTTGATTGATGATGTCCTGATCATGTTGGATCTAAAGCGAGGTTCCGCCCCGCAGTCTCTTCCACGTC
>JBDNFT010000187.1:0-11686 GCA_041689695.1 Planctomycetaceae bacterium
ACTCAAAGGTTGAGTTGCATCGACACCAAAATCGGCCGCCGTTGCTTTCGCCCATGCACTGTCATCTCCAGGACGATATTGCCAGGTGCCATCCAGTCGCAAGGCTTGCTTCGTCGCTTCGTTCATCAGCACCGGCGGAGCGACGCTGAAGTTGGGGCGCGGATCATTTTGATAGACTCGAATCGCAACCGTCAGAAAATCTCCGCCCTTGACGAAAGATGGATCAACGGAATAGCGGCCTCGTTCACCAAGTCCACTGCGAAACTGTGGAGGAAACGTGCCGGTCGCTCCGACAGGCTCACCGCCAACGTACGCGGTTCGAGCATCATCCAGCGCTTCCAGAAACAATGTCAGTTCCTGAGCATTCCATTCCGGCGGAACTTTGACGATCGCTCGATACCACGAATAGCCGCCGATCGGTGCCAGTTCGCCGACCGGCACGCTTCGCCACGCATCGGGGACGGTAAGCGTTTTCCAGTCGTCAGCGTTGGCCGGAAGTCCTGTGACCCAAAAACTGAGCAGACCAACAGCGATGAACATTCGGCGAGCAGCAAACAACATGGGCGAGCCTTCGCAGTGAAGGGAGAGATTGATGGCAGGACCTCAATCATTCCGTCTTCCCGCGCGAATTGCAACCGTAGCCGCAGAGTCCTAACTTCCGGTTTACGTGGAACCGGAGCCTGGCGTGTGGCAACCGATCGGAAACAGTCCAAACTAACGTCCCGAAAAGTACGTCAGGCTTTCCAGCCTGACATCCCGCCCGACATGAAGAAGTACAAGTCAGCCTGGAAAGACTGACGTACTTGAGACAATCATAAACCGCTCAATGCTAACGAATAATGTTCGTCAGTTCTTCGAGGACTCTGTCAGTCACTGTGATCGTACGAGCATTGGCAGAAAATCCACGTTGAGCGATGATCAGTCGCGTAAATTCCAGAGCAAGGTCCACGTTAGAACCTTCCAGCTGGCCAGATCGCAAAGCTCCGCGACTTCCTGTCAGCGCGGTCCCTACTTCAGGATCTCCGCTCGCAAGGGACGATTGAAAATAGTTTCCGCCCGTTGAAATTAATCCGTCGTTATTTCGAAACGAGGCTACCGCAAGTTGTCCCATGCTGATCTGAAGTCCGTTGGAGGCCAGACCAAACACAGAACCGTCAGCATCGATATTCACATCGCTGAGTTCCCCAGGCGAGAATCCGTCCTGACCGATTTCGAGTGCGGAAGCTGTTCCTAACTGGCCCAGTCCTGAAATTGTTCCAGGTTCGCCAAAGTAAAGATCCATACTTTGAGATGCCGACTGGCCGACAAAATGAACTTCGATGTTGGAATCTCCTACACCTATTCCGCTCGCCTGAGCAAATGTGCCGTCGTCCAGAAATGTCAATCCATTCACTTGACCATCAACGATGACGCCATCCGAGGCACCGATCGATGCGTTCATGTTCCATGACCCATCCGATTGCTTCGAAAACTCCAGACTGATCTGATGGGCTGCTCCGCTCGAATCAAACAGTTCAGCCGTTCTCATGACCTTGTCGCCGTCCCTACCGTTGTCCTGCTTGATAAACTTGTGAGAATCAAACTCATTGGTGCCGGAGTTACCCAACTTGTCCCGCAAGATAATGTTCAAACTGGAAGGGCCAGGCGTGTTGTCCGTCGCTACAATCTTTCCATTCGCATCCAATTGCACAGTTGACCCGGGAAATGCGGTGTTCAGAGTCGCTATCAGGTCGCCAACTGTAGTCACTGGCGGATCGCCCGGGAGGACCGGATCGTTTGGATTGATCACCAATTCCGTGACATCTGGTGACGAACCATCTTTCTTTTGTCCGTTGATTTCGATTTTATCGCCCGGCAGATACCCGCCGTTATATCCGTCCAGCTCGGTTAGCTTTGTTGCGGATGTGGCAGGCACCCCACCTACAAGGAACGCAGCTGCAGTAGCGATACGTTGTGACACTGGGCCGATGGCCTGCGAGGACAGATTGCCTGAAAGCGAGATTTTCTGAGTGGCTTTGCCAGCAATACTGGCACCCAAAGGAATATAAATTCTCGAATCTGCAGGCGTTTGAAACGATGGATTTACGCCATCCGGCTCACCTTTTGTACCGAAACGCTGCACCAGGTTTCCGGTCGCGGGATCAGACAAATATCCATCCTGATCGAGCGAAAACGCACCGCTGCGAGTGAAAAAAGTATTGTTGCCGGACTTCGTTACAAAGAATCCGGAACCGTCAACGGCAACATCAAGTGGCTTACCACTGGCTTCCAGGTTTCCCTGCTGGAAATTTTTGGCAACTTGAGACACACGACTGCCTGTACCGATCTGGACGGCATTCACGCTGCCCAATAGGCCGGTCGATGTTGATGACGCTCCGCGTTCAAGTTGGTACATCAGATCGGAGAACAAGACTCGCGATGCCTTGAACGACGTTGTGTTCAGGTTTGCAAGATTGTTACCAACAACTTCCAGCATCTTCTGATGACCGCGAAGGCCAGAGATACCAGTCAGAAGCGAATTAGCCATTGTTCCGATTCCATTCTTGAACTAAGCGAGATTGAATGCTCTGTCAGCCTGCTACAGCAAGATCTACAAGTATCCAGATGCGGAGTTTTCTTCGACACTCAAGATATTAGCGATTGGCACAAACTGATCACCAATACGCACAAGAATCGACCCGTTATCGGGTTTAATCTGGTCGACGATCCCAACGTTGGTGGCATCGGGTCCATATTGGACACTTTTACCCAGTAGTCCAGCCCCGGCATTCAGGGACTGCAATGTCGATAACGAACTATTGCCGCTGCCCGCAGTGACTCCGATCAGTTTGTCAAGCTTTTGGCCAAAACTTGTGAACTGCGAATTCATATTCTGCAGACTTTCCACAGACGAAAACTGCGCGAGTTGCGATAGAAAGTCCTCGTTCTTTGTAGGTTCAAGCGGATCCTGATGCTGCAGTTGAGTTGCGAACAGTTGAAGATATTGGTTTTGCGCGACGACGGGATCAAAAGATGTACTTGACATAAAAAAGTCCTTCTGACCTGCTAAGCTCTGAAACTTAATCCATATGACGAATCAGGCGTCAAACTTCCAACGCTGGTGCTGATCGGGCTGAGACCTCGAGTTCCACCTCGAATCTGATTCAATAGATTCTCGGAACGACGCGATGAATTGTTCTGTTGCTGCGGTTGCCCCTGCCCTTGCGGGAATCCGCTGTGGGACATATCCGCGCGTTGGAATTCCAGTGACTTCAGATTCAAATGCTGACCACGCAGTTGTGATTCAATTTCCTGACCACGAGCGAAAAGCATGTCCATCGTTACGGCTTCACGAGCGGTCACTCGAACGGCAATGCCTTCATGTGTCTTTGACAATTGAATCGTCATTTCACCCAATTCAGGCGGATCAAGTCGAACCGAAAGTGAATCACTTTGGCGAACACCGTTGCGTGCAACGTGATCCATGATTGCTTGAGACACCTGGCTGGTGAGCGGCTGCCTTATTTCCGCTGAGATTGAAGCTGCCAGATCCGGCACGGAATTGGGCGAGGCGGACGATGTCAGACCACTTTGTATCGCAGCCGCAGTGAGGTCCGAATTAGAACTTGTCTGAGATTCCAGTCTGTCAGACGCCAATGCATCAGCATTCGATAAGGCGTCTTGTTTTACAGACTCGATCTGTCGCTGAAGCTGCTCGTTCGCAGTTATTATCAGGTCGATATCTGAAATAGCGTTGTCCGGTATCGATTTGGAAGATCCGATTGTCGCCGTAATGCCTGGTCTTGCTTCCACAGTTTCGGAAGGCGAAAATCGAATCAATGTTGCAGCCGACAGGGGCGAGTCTTCCAGACCAGAGACGAATGTTTTCAGGTCGGAAGTCAGAGTCTCTTCCTGATCGGTTGTTCCTTTGATGGCTTGCTCAGACGACGTTGTCGTTGCCGTCTTCAATGCAGGCGTTGTTGCTGTCGCTGACACGACAGCGGATGTCGCGTTCAACGCATCGATCGAATCTGCCGAGGCTTGAGTCTCACCCGATGTCAAAGCCAAATTCTGCGATGTGGGTGTCGAAACTTTTTCGTCGGCTGTGATCGGTTTCGGGATTTCATCTGCGACGAGTTTCGATTCTGGAGGCCGGCCGATGCGTTCCAGCGCTTGCATGATTTCCTTAGACAAAGGCTTTGCGGAGACCAAGGCGGGAGCCTCAGACAGAACAGAGATGTTGACGGATGTTGCAGAGGCATCGACCTTTGCGGCAGCACCCACAACTGGCAGGACCTGCATTGACGAGGCTTGCAAGTCTTCAGTGACTTGCGAAGACACGCCACCCTGCCCTTTCTGAGTTGCCGCCGCCGTTTCCATTGCCGACGTGAAGGTCGTTGATGTCGTGCCTGCAAGACGCAAGCCATTGGCATTTGCACTTTCAGCGGTCTCTGCAGTTGTCGTATTTTCCGAAGACGACGCAGCCACTTTTGCTGACGCTTGAGATGCCGTATCCGTATCCAATGCACTGGATGTACCCGACTCTGCCGCGTTCGTTTCCTCTTTCACAGCCACAGGCAAAACAGGTGCTTGTAAAGGAGGAATTCCTCCATTCAGCAACATGGCCAACACGGCATCAAAATCTTCGTCGCTCGACTTGCGATCTTTCGAAACCAAAGACGCATCTGAATAATTTGCGTCGGCAGCCTGCGACTTTGCTCTGGAGGCAGCATCACCCTTGGCCACTCCATCGATAAACTGAGTCGCTGAATTCACGGGATCTGGATTTGAAATTGCAACCGGCATCGCGCATCCCTGCATGAAGCACTGTCAACAAAACAAACTGTGCTCTACCCTGCATCGCAGATTGCATACCGCAGACGAAAAAAAGCTCCTGGGTAATTCTACTGATCATGCCTCAAACGCTGGTTTTTCCAACACTTTCAGGTGGAAATACTCACGACGTACAGCAGCAGCAACCAGCCTTCTACAAGAGGCACGGAAATAAGTTCCCGCATGCGGAAGACATTGCCGCATTCTGACAGACTCCAATCAGAGCATCTACCAAACAATCTTCGGATCAAGATTACTCTGACCCGGCGATATCGTTGGCCTGAAAACTGGCGAAGAGTTGCTGATGAATCGTTTCAGTCGCTTTATCGGCTTCGTGCGGACCTGAAGCTGGTTGAGCCTGAGATTCCAATTTCTGCCGTAGGACGTGTCTCCAGACCCGTCCTGACACGAAATTCAAGTCTACATCAGGACGGGACGAGACTCCGGTCCTATAGCTACGGCGCGGGAGCAAACGCACGCAGATACGCTGCTTCACCACCAACGACCGGCAAAGTGATTGATGTCGAATCAAGATCAACGGTCAGCTCCGTCCCTGGTGTTGGCCACAGCGTGAAATCGCGGTCGCTGGAAAAGATCATGAGTCCAATCTGTTCGCCCTTTTGAATCACTTGATCATCCGGCTGCAAATCAAAAGTCAAATCATAAAACTTGCCCGGTACCAGCGGCTCACTTTCCGTCAATGAACGATGATTCTGCGGATCAGCCCAGCCACGCGTAATGACGTCGTCTGTGATGCGTTTGCTGTCAGTCCACGGCAGTGAAACCAGCCACACTGAAAGATTGACTGCGGGCTTGTTACTTGCCAATCGAATCGAAAACTTTGCCGTTCCAGAAAGATGCAACGGTACAGTCAGCGCAGACGTCGCGTAGAGCAGGCGATGGTCGGTCCATTCGGCTTTCGCAAGTACACTGCCGCCAAAGGAAAAGTTGTCAATGATTTTCTCAACTCCCTGCCCAGGCGTGGAGTCTATTTGCAGCCTGCCAACCTGTGAACCACCCGCAAGAGGATGCAGCGTCACGCTGGCCGCTTCCGGATGCGGATAGTCCGCATAGGAAGTTGGTTCTTTGCGTTCTTTATCTTCTCGTACAATCCAAGCCTTAGGATCTTTCTCAACATCATTCGCTACGCCGTATAAATACCGCGTAAACCAGCGGTTCATCATCTTAAGGGGCGGCGGACCACCGTGACCTCCTTGATGCATGTAGATCTGCACCGGCAGACGTCTTGCCTTTGCCGCCTCATAGATTCGTACACTGTGTTCGGGCATCACGTTCCAGTCGTTGAACGCATGAGACATCAGCAACGCAGCCTTCATGGGTTGCAAATCATTCAGATAATCTCGCCCGGCCCAGAATGAATTGTAGTCTCCGGAAATGCGATCGAATCCTTCCGCCATCTCCTTATCTCGCACGTTGCAGTCGCAGAACTTGCGTATCTTTGGATCGCCACTGTTGATGTAGTTGTAAAGTACATCAATGTCTTCCCCCATATAGCCACCCGGATGGCGAACAAGTCCGTTGGATCGATAGTAATGGTAGTAAGAAGTGTTTGGGGCCACGGGAATGATTGCTTCCAATCCTTCGACACCAGTTGTCGCGGCAGCGAGCGGAATGGTTCCATTGTATGATGTGCCTGTCATGCCTACCTTGCCGGTATTCCAAAACGCGGCAACGCGCTCATCACCATCGGGCGTCGTATAACCATTCGCGCGACCGTTGAGCCAATCAATGACCGCTTTTGGCGCGAGTGATTCGTTGTCGCCACCGACTGTTGGGCATCCCTGCGACAAACCGGTTCCCGGGGACGAAGAATGCACAACCGCGAATCCACGCGGGACCCAGTCACCAACCTGCGATTCCGAAATTGTCGGTCGCAGGCTCTGCTGTTCAATCGCGGCCGGTGTCACATGCTTTGGTGGCTGGGCATTGATTTCCTGCCGCGGGCTCCAGAAATACTGAGCCTCGTTGGTGCCGGTGCCAGCATAATAGGGACTGGATTCGTAGACAACGGGCACTTTCAGACCTTCGGTATCGGTTTGCTTCTGACGTGTCACATCCACATGCATCCGATCCAGTTTGCCGTTACCGTCGGAATCAAATTCCGTTTCGACCCAGAGATCGTGGCGAATCCACATGTCGGAATCATTGAATCTCTCGACAACCTGCGCTTCCCCATCCTTAAAAACGGGAACGGCGGGTTCCGACTTTCCGGACTCTGCCAGGAGAGGCGGAGTGACGGCAAGGGAGAGGCAAAGCAAAGCAATCAATCCGCCTTTCCTGTTTGATTTGGTTTTTCTTCTTGGCATTTCTTGAACCTTTCTTGTTTTTCGAATCGATGCGCATTCTTTCTCACAAGAGGTTGAACCCATTGCTCCATGAACGACGCGCTCCCAAAGAGTGAGCCACCCGAACTGTCAAGGCAATCACCACCTCGGGGTCGTTCCTAGGTTTTGAGGGAGCGTGCGGCCCCTGATGGTCTGTCTTGCATATCTTTGCAAGGCACCCCGATGGGCTACGCGACCATTGGCATCTTTCCCGATGGCTCGTTTCTCAATCCCTCCTGCGCCGCCATCGACTGCAAGGACGGAAAAAACATTGCGTAACAGTCAACATGAAAATCCCTCTCATCATCATCCTAACAGGACTTCTGGCATGCGGCATTCTGCAAGTGACCGCTGACACCACAGACCCTCACCCCGACACCCTGCGGGTCATCAGTTACAACACCTGGTATGTTTTCAATGAAAAGAAGGAAATGAAGGCCGGCAAAGAGTGGATGAAGGAACAGACGCCGGATATCGTTGCACTGCAGGAATTGACTGGAATCAAGCCCGAGCTCCTTCAAGCAATGGGAGAGTCCTGGGGCCATGAACACAGCTCGTTGTTGAAAAGCTCGGGGTTCTCCGTCGGCCTGACATCGCGCAATCCAATTGAAACCGTTGAGAAGGGACTCGAAAATATGCACCATGGGTTCCTCCACGCGCGCTCAAGCGGGATCGAGATCTTTGTGGTTCATCTTTCCCCATTTAAATGGGAAGTCAGGCAGGGAGAGGCCGACATTCTCATCGGGAAGATCAAGCCTCTGATCGAAGCAGGCAAAAAAGTCATGGTGCTTGGGGACTTCAATGCCATCAGCCCGGCAGATGACGGCATTTTAGAAAGGGACGAAAAAGCGCTCGCTGGAGCACTCGCGAGCGATGCCAAGCACGACTATGTGCAGAACCTCAGGGACGGGAAATTCGAGTATGGCGTCATGCGGGCTTTCTTTGATGCCGGACTCATCGATACCGCCAAAGGCAAGCTACCACGAACACCTCAAGAGAGAATGTCGTTCCCCACCGGGGTATTGACCGATCAGGAGACCGATCAGGAGACCGATCAGGAATCCCTCCCGGAGAAAGGCAAGCGCATTGACTTTATCCTCACTGGTCCCCAGCTCTATAAGACGGTGCATAAAATGTCCATCCCGCGAAAAGGAGCGCTTAATCGAATCTCGGATCACTATCCCGTAGTTGTGGATTTCCAAACGCGGCAGTAACTCGCTCGAAATCTCACGACACTCACTAACGAGATGAAGATGGCAGCGCTGGGGGGGACAGAGAAGCACTCGTGACAACCCCGATGATTATCGATAGGAGTTCGCAATCCATGAACGCATTCACCTCACGCCGCACCTTCCTCAAAGCTGCCTCGGTCAGTTCCGCCATCTTCGGCTCCTCTGCCGTTCCACTGCTGTCGCAGGAAACCCGTAAATCACCGACAATCGTGGCCTGCCGAAGAAGGTGATCTTTCTGGTTAGCGACGGGATGAACCTCGGCGCGATGTCGTTGGCCCAGAACAGTCGCATGGTGTTCGATAACAAGACCACCCACTGGACGCAGCTTTACCGTGAGAAACCGGTGGTCCGTTCTCTGGTCGAAACTCATTCCTCCAATTGTCTGGTGACCGATTCTGGCGCCGCAGCGAGTGCTTGGGGAGGCGGTCGGCGTGTCAATAACGGTTCCATCAACATCGCCCCCGAGTCCGGCAAGCCGAATGAGCCCCTTCAATCTCTGCTCAAGAAGCGCAACATTTCGACAGGTCTCGTTTCCACCGCAACCATTACCCACGCGACCCCGGCGGGCTTCGCCGCCAACGTCGCCAGTCGCGGCGATCAAGACGAAATCGCAAAACAATACCGTCAGCGTGGCGTCGAGGTCCTGCTCGGTGGCGGACAGCAATATTTCCCGGAAGAGTTGCTCAAGGAATTCTCCGACGACGGCTACGACTTGTTGACGAACCGCAACGAACTCCTCGCCGCCGAGGGCGATGCCAAACGGCCGCTTCTCGGATTGTTCGCTCCTGGCTACCTGCCGCTGGCGATCGATCACGAGGCTGAATCCAAACTCCAGAAAAGCGACCCGACGCTCGCCGAGATGTCCGAACTCGCCGTCAAGCGGCTCGATGCGCTGGCGAAGAATCAGTGGTTCCTGATGATCGAGGGAGCACGGATTGACCACTGCGGCCACGCCAACGACGCGGCCGGCAGTATTCGTGAGCAGCTCGCTTTCGATGATGCCGTGGGCTCGATGCTTGCCTACGCCGCGACCCGCGACGACGTCCTCATTATCGTCACCACCGACCACGGTTGCGGCGGAATCCAACTCAATGGAGTGAACGCCGATCCCAAGCAGGGAATGGCTCCGGGGATCTACAACGGGACCGACGCCGCGTTCCGCAAGATCGCCGGTTTTAAGAATTCCTTTGAGTGGATGTCGAATATCAGCTCAGGCCTGAGCGGCCCGCCCTTGCGCGATTATTTGGTAGAACGCACCGGTCTCGATCTCAGCAAGGCCGAGATCAAAGAAGCCCAAGGACTCAAAAGCGGCAATCTCGCCAAGATCTTCAGCAAGCACCACGGCATCGACTGGACCGGTGGAAATCACACCGGAGAACTGGTCGAGTTCTGCGCCTACGGCCCCGGCAGTCACCTCTTTCCCGGATTCATGAAAAACGAAGAGATCCACAATCACCTGCTCCGCGCTCTGGACATCGCGTAAACGACAGACGAACCTGCCCATTGATGAGCAAGTTGCGATAGAGAAAATGGTGGTAAGATCAGTGCGGATGTGAGAGTACTTACGACCATGAACTTTACTCAAGTCTCCAGCCTCCTGGCTGTCATTGGTCTCGGACTCATCGGCGTTTCAAATGCTGATAGCACGTTGCCGGATCCGGACGGCAAGGAAGCTGATATGAGCAAGCCGGTGCAGGTTTACATTCTGTTGGGGCAGTCCAATATGCTGGGATTTGGCAAGATCACGGGAGGCGAGGGTTCGCTCGAACAGGCCGTGAAGGAAAAGAAGCTCTATCCGTATCTGATCGATGATGCGGGCGCTTGGACCGAGAGAAATGATGTCCGCAATGTGCGGGTCATGGGCAGTGGGGATGGCGCGACGAAGCTTTTCAACAACGAGTGGATGACGATCAAAGGGGGCAAGATTGGACCCGAGATGGGGATCGGGCATCACGTGGGGCAAGCCACAGAAGCACCGGTGATGATTTTGAAGAGCTGTATCGGCAATCGTGGCCTGGGCTGGGATCTATTGCCGCCAGGCAGCGAGGGATTCGAGTTTACCGACGACAAGGGGGTCACCTGGGTTCATCCCGGTTACAAAGGATCGCCTGAGCGCTGGGAGAAGGGGACCGAACCCAAGCCGATTGGTTGGTATGCTGGCATGCAGTACGATGGCGATGTTGCCCGGGCCAAGAAAGTCTTGGAGGAACCCGACAAGTATTACCCCGGCGCCACGAATTACGAAATCGCGGGATTTTTCTGGTGGCAGGGTGACCGGGACAGCCGGAGTGCCGCCCTCTCAGGCCGCTACGAGAAGAACCTCGTCCATCTCATCAAGCAGCTTCGCAAAGACTTCGATGCGCCCGCCGCAAAGTTCGTCTGTGCGTCTCTGGGACAAACCGGGAAAGGTGCGACCGATGGTGGCGGGAAAATTCTTGATGCTATGCTTGCAGTCGATGGTGAGTCCGGAAATTACCCTGAGTTCGAAGGGAATGTCGCGGCGGTCTATACTCATCCACTCTCAAAGGGCAGTAGCTCCGGCAGCCATTACGGCGGCAATGCCGAGACCTACATGAACATCGGTGAGGCGATGGGTGAGGCGATGGTGAAATTACTTCAATCCAAGTGATCAAATTTTGAATCCAGCCAGCGAACGGTCATAAAATTTTTGATCCGAACTCCCGGCCTCCTTTGTTTTGCAGTTAGTAGGAATGAACGAGCGAGCGCATCACGTATTCCCTGGGCAGCGATAGCAGCGACTGATCATACGGCTTTACTCTGTTGAACTCCACTATTGATGTATATTTTACTCTTGGAGACAGCCCAAAGTTGAATAATGTTTCGTCGTGAAAGATCTCATCTTCGTCTCCTTACTCTCATTCATGCTCACATCATTTTCCACTTTCTCCGTGGGCGCGGAGGAGCACGACCGCGCCGTTCTTGAGGACCTGGAAGCCGCCTCAACGCAAGGAAACGCCGATGCGATGAATGACCTGGCAGTCCACTTGTTGAAAGGAGGGGAAGAGTATGAACGTGCGATCAAGCTTCTCGAAGCTGACGCAGCGAAGGGTCATTGGATCGCGAAAGTAAATCTTGGCAGACGGTATGAGATCGGCCTGGGAGTCGCACCCGACTCCGGAAAATTCATTTTATAATTTGGCTCAAATCGTACTGACTTTCCTTCAAGTATTCCAATACATTCAGGTCAGTCATCACGATTTGCTCTCAAATTCTAAAACGTTTTGGTCGAATCGTCTAAGTCCGACAAACTGCTAGGAGGTAAGCGACTGAAACACC